>NZ_JBNPQG010000003.1:0-3907 GCF_050315395.1 Promicromonospora sp. Marseille-Q5078 | reverse complement strand
AGCACGGTGTAGCAGGTGGGGCAGATCGCGACCACGGGCTCCGGCGCCGCGGGCTTGCGCACCGTGGCGCTCGCGGCCTTGCGGCGCGGGGCGGCCTTGCGGACGGCGGGGGCGGGCGTCGCCGGCGCCAGCGGCGCGATGACGTCGAACCCGTGCTTGCGCAGGATCGCGGCGTCGTCGCACTTGGCGTCCACGAGGTCCTCGGCGCGGGCCGGGCTGCCGGTCGCGAACTTGTGCGCCACCCCGAGCACCGCCTTCGAGTCGTACGCGCGGTCCTCGTGGACGAACGTGTGGCCCGGGGTCCGGGTGAAGCCGTAGACGCCGACGAAGGCGTCGGCGCCGCGGTCGTCGTACTCCTCGATCGCCCGGAGGAGGTGCTGGCGCGTCACGCTCGAGAAGGTAGCCACGGCCTCAGGCTAGTCGTGTCCGGGGGGCGCTCCGGACCTTCGGGGGCCGACTGTGGCGAGCGCCGCACGCGCCGGGCCTCCGGAAGGCGCGCGTCGGGCGGCGTCACGGCCGCGCGAGCAGGTCGGCGAGCGCGTCGTCGAGGGTCGGGTGCCGGAAGGCGAACCCGGCGTCGGCGAGCACCCGGGACGTGGCGTGCCGGCCGGTGAGCGCGAGCGCGGGGTCCGTGCGCAGCGCGACGGCGCCCAGGCGCAGCAGGGGCGCGGGCGTCGGGAGGGCGAGCCGTCGTCCCCGGGCG
This sequence comes from Promicromonospora sp. Marseille-Q5078, assembly GCF_050315395.1. NCBI lineage: Bacteria > Bacillati > Actinomycetota > Actinomycetes > Micrococcales > Promicromonosporaceae > Promicromonospora > Promicromonospora sp. Marseille-Q5078. Next base: position 3,204 of record NZ_JBNPQG010000003.1, on the reverse strand, counting down.
CGGCGCAGCGCGGCCATGAGGTCGCGGTTGCGCACCGGGTGCGGCGCCGCGGCGACGACGGGCCCGTCCGGGAGGCGCACCCCGGGCGCGAGCCCGAGCGCGGCGCGCGCGACGCGGAGCCAGTCGTCGACGTGGATCCAGCTGAACCACTGGTCGCCGGGGCCGACGGGCCCGCCGAGCCCGAGCCGGGCGAGGAGCAGGAGGCGGTCCAGGGCCGGGGTCGCGGCGTCGAGCACGATCGAGGTGCGCAGCACCACGAGGTGCCGGGCGCGCGCGCCGCGGACGGACTCCTCCCACGGCCGGGCGACGCCCGTCATCTGCGGGAGACCGTCGTCGGGCAGCGGGCTCGACTCGGTGACGCGGCGCTCGCCCGCGTCGGACCAGATCGCCGTGGTGGAGGCCTGGAGCCAGCGGGACACCGGATGCCCGAGCCGGGCGGACGCCGCGACCAGCGCGGTCGTCGCGTCGACCCGCGACCGCCGCAGCTCCTCGACGTTGCGGGGCGTCGGGCGGCAGTCCACCAGCCGGCCCGCGAGGTTGACCACGCCGACGTCGCCCTCGGTGGCGGCCAGCTCGTCGGCCCAGGGGCCGACGGTGCGGGCGTCCCAGGCGACCTCGCGGACGTCCCGCCCCGCGCCCCGCCCTGCGCCGCGGCCGGGGGAGCGGGTGAGGACCACGACCTCGTGCCCGCGCCCGACGAGGTCCGCGCACAGGGCGCGGCCGAGGGAGCCGGAACCGCCGGCGACCACGATCTTCATGCGGGGAGTCTGACAGCCGTGCCGACATCCTCCGTGGCGACGCTCGCGTGGACGCCGCGCTGCGGCGACGGACCCGACGTCTAGAATCGATTCGTGCGCCGGAAAGCCCTTGCCAGCACGTCCGACCAACCCTTCCTCGACGGCCAGCGGCCGGTGCGGTCGCTGCTGCGGCTGCTCGGGACCCAGCCGCGCCGCATGACGATCGCCCTCGCCGCGTTCGCGGTCAAGGAGACGCCGCTGTGGTTCCTGCCGGTCATCACCGGCGCGGTCATCGACATCGTGGCCGACGACGGCCCGGTGACGTCCGTGCTGGCGTGGTTCGCGGTGGCGGTGGTGCTCCTCGCGCAGAACTACCCGAACCACATCGTGTACACGCGTCACTTCATGACGGTGGTGCGCGGCACCGGCGCCGCACTGCGCAACGCGCTGGTGGAGCGGCTGCAGGAGCTGTCCATCGGCTACTACTCCCGCGCCAGCTCCGCCGTCGTGCAGAGCAAGGTGGTGCGCGACGTCGAGAACGTCGAGCTCATGCTGCAGCAGGTGACGCACCCGCTGCTGTCGGCGGCCATGGTGATGATCGGCGCGGTCACGATGACGGCGATCAAGGTGCCCGAGTTCCTGCCCGTCTACGCCCTCGCGATCCCGACGGCGCTGCTGATCCGCCGCACGATGTCGCGGCGCTCGCAGGCGCGCAACGCGGAGTTCCGCCGCGAGATCGAGGGCTTCTCCGCGCAGGTGGGGGAGATGGCGTCGCTCATCCCGGTGACGCGCGCCCACGGCCTGGAGCGCACCGCCGTCTCCCGGGTGGCCGACGGCGCGGACGAGGTGCGGCGCGCCGCGCTGCGCCTCGACCTGCTCAACGGGCGGGTGGCGTCGGTGTCGTGGGTCGCCATGCAGCTGCTGGGCGTGTGCTGCCTGGTGCTGGCCGCGGTGGTCTCGCTCACCGGGTTCATCGCCGTCACGCCCGGCGAGGTGGTGCTGCTGTCCACGTACTTCGGGCTGCTGACCCAGGGGCTGACCCAGGTGCTCAACCTCGTGCCCGTCACGGCCCGCGGCGTGGAGTCCGTGCGGTCGATCGCGGAGGTGCTCGCCGAGCCCGATCTGGAGCGGAACGAGGGGCGCCGGCACGTGGACGCCGTGCAGGGGCGCCTGCGGCTCGAGCACCTCTCGCACCGGTACGACGACGCGGCCGAGGACGCGCTGCACGACGTCGACCTCGAGGTGCGCGAGGGCGAGACCGTCGCCTTCGTCGGCCCGTCCGGCTCCGGCAAGTCCACCCTGCTCAACCTCGTGCTCGGGTTCGTACGGCCCACGTCCGGTCGCATCCTGCTGGACGGCGCGGACATGGCGGGCCTCGACCTGCGCACCGTGCGGCGGTCGGTGTCGGTGGTGCCGCAGGAATCGGTGCTGTTCGAGGGCACGATCCGCGAGAACGTGGCGTACGGGCTGGACGAGGACGCGGCGACCGACGACCGGGTGCGCGCCGCCCTGCGCGACGCGAACGCGCTCGAGTTCGTCGACGCCCAGCCCGACGGCTGGGACACCGTCGTGGGGCAGCGGGGCGCCCGGCTGTCCGGCGGCCAGCGCCAGCGCCTGGCGATCGCCCGGGCGCTGGTGCGCGACCCGCGCATCCTGTTCCTCGACGAGGCCACCAGCGCGCTCGACCCGGAGGCCGAGGCCACCGTCCGCGACGCCCTCGACCGGCTGATGCGCGACCGCACCACGCTGGTCGTCGCGCACCGCCTGTCCACCGTGCGCGCCGCGGACCGCATCGTCGTGCTCGAGCGCGGCCGCGTGGTGGAGGTCGGCAGCCACGACGAGCTGATGCGCCGCGGCGCCCGGTACCCCGCGCTGCACGCGGCGCAGGCGGGGGCGGCGTAGTGCCCCGCGTGGTGCCCCGCGGGGTGGTCTCTGCGGCGGCCGGGTCAGGCGGCGGTGCGCAGCGCGGGGAGCGCGGCGACGACGTCGTCGAGCTCGTGCAGGGCCGCCTCGCCGGAGCTGAGCACCACCACGAACTCGGTGACGCCCACGGCCGCGTACCGCTCGACCAGCGCGGGCAGGTCCGCCACGGGATGCTCGCGCAGCCGCAGCTGGACCGTGCGCCGGATCGTCGCCGGGTCGCGGCCGACGTCCTCGCAGTGTCGCTCCAGCACGTCGCCGAGCGCCGCGAGCTGCTCGGGCGTGCTGGACGTGTCGTTCCACGCGTCGGCGTACTGCGCGACCAGCCGCAGGGTGCGGCGCGGCCCCGACCCGCCCACCCAGACCGGCGGGGGCGGGCGCCGCCCCGGGCTGGGCTCCGCCGCCGCCGCGGCGCGCCGGGAGGGCCGGCCCCCCGCCGCGGGGGGCGGGCGCGGCCCCAGGGGCCGGGGGGCCCCGCGGGGCCCCCCCCCCCGCGGGGCACGGGGGCCCCCCGCCATGATGGCGACGTCACCGACGACCTGGCCCC
>NZ_JBNPQG010000002.1:0-107791 GCF_050315395.1 Promicromonospora sp. Marseille-Q5078 | reverse complement strand
GGGTGCCCGGGCCAGGGGGTGTCGCCGTCCGTGAGGACGATGACGACGTGCGGGGCGGGGGTGGCGTCTTCGGCGGCGGTGATGCCCACGCGCATGTCGGTGCCGCCGCCGCCGCTGAGGCGGACGCTGGTGGCGGACCGCACGCGCTGGGCGGTGCCGGTGGCGGCGTCGCAGGACAGCAGGCGCAGGTGCTCGCGCGCGACGCCGGAGGATCGCAGCACGCCGGTCACCTCGCTCATGGCGGCGTCGAGGTCGGACTGGCTCATGGAGCCGGAGGTGTCCACGACGATGGACACGATGACCGAGGGGGCGCGCATGGCGGGCTTGATGATGCCGGGCACGGTGCGGCGCGAGGGGCGGGCGTAGGTGTAGTCGGCCCGGCCCGCACGGTCGGCCACGGCGCGGCGCACGGCGGCGCGCAGCAGGCGGTCCCATGCGACGGTGGGCGGGGCGAGGACGTCGGCAGCCCACCGGGTGAGTCCGGCAGGGACAGAGCCGCGTCCCTTGGCGTGCTGGGCTTCCTGCACGGCTTGGGCGACGCGGCGGCGCACGAGGTCGCCTTCGGCGGGGGTCAGGGGCGTGCCGGTGTCGTCGTCCAGTGCGACGTTCGCGGGCAGTTCGCCGGGCGCGGCCGGGCTCCCGGAGCCGGAGCCGCACCCGGGCGAGCCGTCGTCGGGCAGGTCGGGCGCGTTGCCGTCCGGGGGCACGAGGTGGGCGTAGTACGTCTCCGCGAGGTCGCCGTCCTGGCAGCCCAGCGCGCTCGGGGTGACGACCCCTTCGGGCAGCGGGACACCAGCGGCGAGCAGGTCGTCGTTGATTTCGGCGTCCCCGGCGAGGTTCCACGCGAGGTGGTTGCGGGGCGTGGCCAGGGTCTCGGCGCGCCCGGCGTGGTCGCGCAGCAGGTGGCCCGCTTCGTGCAGCAGCACCGCGCCCACCGTGGTGGAGTCCCACCGGTTCGGGCCGGTCAGCAGGTCGGGGTCCATGTACAGCCGCCAGGTTCCGTCCACGGCGAACGTGCCCAGCCCTGGTGCGGCGACCGGAGCGACGGCGAACAGCGCGTGCATGAAGTACGGGGCGTTCTCGGCGGCGACGAGGCGTCCGAGCCGGAAGGCTTCGAACTCGTCGCCGTCCAGGGGGCGGACCGGGGTGCTCATGCCGCCGCGCTCCCGGTCAGGCCTGCCGCCGCGAGCACGGGGGCGAACTTGTCCCGCACGGCGGCTGGGACGCGCGCGCTGGCCGGGCGGCAGGCGGCGAGCGGGCGGGCGGCGGCAGCGGAGACGTCGGGTGCGCCCGCCTCGGCTGCGGCGAGCAGCGGCCCCCATGCCTTGCGCCAGGCGTCCACGGACCCGGCGCTGGCAGCCCACCCGACGACGGCGGACAGCACGGCCCACACGCGGTCCGGGCGTCCGGTCCAGTCCACGATCGCCGGGTCCTCGATGACGGCGGCGGGGTCGGGCAAGTCGGCCTGGTCTACCCAGGTCAGGAACTCGACCCCGACGCCCTCCCCCACGAGACCGAACGCGAGCGCCTGCCGGGCGGCGGCGTCGTCGTCGCGCACGTTCGCCAGCGCCGTGGCCAGCATCGCCCACACGCGCCGCGAGGGCCACGGGCCGCCCGTGCTCGCGGCCGAGCGGGGGAAGGTGTGCAGGTGCTCAGGCTTGTGCCGGATGAAGCCGGTCACGAGCGCCTTGACGGTCTCCACACGGGTCGGGTCGGCGGTGATCGCCCGGGACGCCGGGGGCGCGGCCCAGCCGGTCGTCATGCCGTCGAGCCAGTCGTCCACCGAGGGGCGGAACTCGACGTGGCAGAACCGGTTGGCCAGCGGCGGGCTCATCTCCCACCCGTCAGCGGCCCGGTCGGGCGGGTTCGCCCCGGCGACCACCCGCACCCCGGTAGGCAGGGTCAGGTCCCCCACGGTCCGGTCGAGCGCGACGGCCAGCATCGCGGCCTGCACGGCGGGCGGGCACGTCGTCAGCTCGTCCAGGAACAGGTACCCGGCACCGGCAGCGGCCAGGTGCTGAGCCCACGCGGGCGGGGACAGCACCACGCCGCCATCCGACACAACCGGCAGCCCGGCGACGTCGGCGGGCTCGCGGATCGAACCGAGCACCGTCTCGCACGGCACACCTTCGGCGGCGGCCAGGCCCCGCACGAGGCTGGACTTACCCATGCCCGGGTCCGACAACAGCAGCACGGGCACAGCGGCACGCCCGCAGGCGTCGATCACGGTCACGGTCGTCGCGAGGTCGCTCATGGGTCTTGCTCCGCATCATCGAAAGGCGGCTGGTCAGGCCACCGGGTGGTTGGTACTGCCCACCGTTTCGCGTCAGATGGCTCGTAGCAAGGCCGCTCGACCCTCCCGAGGCACCCCATGCCGACCGTCCCGGCGTCGTGCTAGGCGCGTGAGGTTGGGCGGGGAGATCTGGAGGATCGCCTCGAAGAGGCGTTGGCCGGCAGCGGACATAGCCGAGGCCGTGGCCTGAGCGTGCCGGACGGCTTGCGCGCCCCTGGGTGCGGGAACGCCCCGCCCCCGGTGGTCGGGGTGGCGGGGCGCTCGACCGCCTTGGGGCATCGTGCGTGCCCGCCCGGGCGTCTCAGAGTTGCCGCTTGAGTACCTCGATCTTCTTCTCGATCAGCTCCACCTCTTCCAGGCTGGTCGCTATGGTCAGCTGCTTGAGCTGGTGCGCGATGTGGGATTCGACCTGCTCGTTGATCGCCATGCGTTTCTCCTGTCTCGTGGTCGACCAGGTGTCGACCGCAACCCCCCGACGCGGGGCCTACATGTACGGGTCCCAGCCTGTGTACGTGTCTCCGAGTGCGGACCACGCGTTCTCGAGGTCCGTCGCCTGCCAGCAGTCGCTGCCCTGGAAGCACGCCGTGTCCACCTCGCCACCGATGCCAGACACCTCGTCCGCGGCGGCCGCGGTCTCCTGCACGAGGTCGGCGATCTCCGCAGGGGGCTCCCCCATGTACGAGTCTGCTTCGGGCAGGGTCGCGTCCCAGAACGTCACCGACGCCACGTTCCCCAGGATGCCCATGCTGAACAGCAGGGTCTGGCAGGCGACGTCGCCACCGGTCGCGGTGTCGGCCGTGCAGTCGCCGTCATCCCACAGGGCCTGCATCTCGTCGTAGGCGTCGCTCTGCTTCTTGACGAGGGCCGCCCACGCTTCGGTCGTCGCCGCCGGGGTCGCGGTGACGGTCACGGTCGGGGCCGGTGCGGCGGCCTCCCCCGCACCAGAGCATGCGGTCAGAGCCAGGGCCAGGGGGGCGACTACCAGGGCCGCGCGTGTCCGACGGTTCACCTGCGCATCCTCGCGGCTCACGACCTCTCACCTCCACGCTCACGCGGGTGAAGTCCGGCGGCCGGGCCCGGAGTGCGTCCGTTCGTCGTTGGTCGTAGTGCACGAGGATCGGTGGTCCTATGCGTGCCGCACGAACCGCTTGAAGGTCCAGCGGCCGAGCATGCCTCCGACGAGCAGAGACCAGAAGCCGCGCCACACGACGTGGCCCCAGTCGGTGCGCTCTGGTGCTCGGATGCCTTCCACGGCGGGGATCTGCTGCGTCTGGTAGATCGGTTCGCCGCCCACGACGCCGCCGTGGTGGGAGCACGCCCCACGCTTGCCGATCGACGGAGACGGCCAGCCGTCCGCGCAGTGCCGCGGTTCGAAACCGACGAACGTCCGGACCAAGGTCGCAGCCTGAGGCTCCACGGTCCACTCGTTGTCGATCGTCGAACCATGCGCGGAAAAGAACAACGAGAAGGCGACGACGACCGTCGCGATGATGACTGCCCACACCCTTTCGCGGATCCTGCGCGCCTTCGGTGGGATGACAGGTGCGGCGTCCTCGGAGAACCAGATTGGCTCTGGTGGCGGCTTGAAGGGCCTCCTTCGTGCTGGCCGCGTATCGCTTGCCGGTGACGAGGAAGGCCGGGTGGGCAGTCGTTGCGACGGGCCGCTCGCCGTTGTCGGGGCGCAGGAGGTACATCGCACGCGGTGCAGGCCGGGGTCCCACATGGCCAGCGTGCCGATGGGCAGGATGCGCCCACACACGCGGCACGAGCCTGCGTACCGGAGCCGGATTCGCCGCTCCGTGGTCATCCGCTCGCGCATTGCTGGCCCGGAGTCGTGGTCGTTCATCTCCGGGCCGAGCGTAGTGAGTACGGGCGGCAGCGTTTGCACTGGTGAGGGGGTGAAATTCGCGCGATAGGCGGGCGCACAAAGGCCCCAGGGCGGTGATCTCCCCCGAGCCTTGGAGCGTGTGCTGGAGATCAGTCCTCGCCGCCGGCCATCTCCGTGCCGAGGGGCCCATCGGCGCTGACGCGGAGGCTGTCGGCGATGGTGGCGATGGCGGCCGGGACAATGCTGCGCGGCAGAGCGATGCTCAGCGCGTTCCACTCAACGTCGGTGAGCTCGCGCCGGGCCCAGGTGTCGGCCTGCTCGCGCGAGACGAGGCCGGCGCCGACATCGCGGCCGGGGTCGCCGTCGTAGACCGGTGCGTCGTTGAGGTTGATCCGCACGCGGCTTCCGTTGGGCGCGTCGACCTGCACGACGGGGACGCGGTCGCTCTCGCCGTGGAAGGCCATGACCTCGACCTGGTCGATCGCAATGGTCACGGAGATCTCGTGCACCTCGAGCTGCACGGTCAAGCCCTGGGCCTGGGCGGCGCTGACGACGTCGGGCTCTTCAGGGTCGATGTCGTATGCCTCGCGCAACGCGACCAGCGCGGCCTCGTGTGAGTCGTGGAGGGTGGTCGCGAGGTCGTTGTCGGGGTCACGGGTGGTCAGGGTCGTCAGCTGCATGGGTCGTCTCCGCGTCGTCTCGTGTTCGGTGGCCGGCCAGGCGCCGGAGGGCGCCGCGAGCGCCGTGGTGGGCTCGCGGCGCCGGCGGGTCAGGCGGCCTCGCGGACGGGGACGATGAGGGCGCGGAAACGGTCGCCGATGTGGGCGCGCACGGGGAGCGTGGGGTCCTGGAACTCGAACCGCACGGTGGCATCGTGGCGCTGGAGAACGGTGGCGCGCTTGCCGAGCTCGCCGTCCTTGTACGGGACCACCTTCGCCAGGCGGGCCAGAAGTGCGGGGTTGAACAGGACGTGGTCGACCTCGCCGGAAGCCTCGGCCCGGTCCCACAGGCGCGAGACCGCGGGGTACTCCCCCGCCACGCTCACGAACGTCCAGCTGCCGCCGTCGGGGTAGGTGAGCGTGACCTTCTCGTCCTCGACGCGCACTGCGGTGGGGTCACCGTTTTTGACGAGGGTCGCGACGTCGTCTCGACCCACCAGGAAGACGCTCCAGCCCTCGGGGTCGGGCGGCGTATCGCCTCCGAACGTCTGCTCCCCGATCATGAAGCGGTCCGTCGCGGTCGCGATGTTCACGTTCCGCTCCGAGTCCCACCGCACCTGCACTGCCTTGATCACGTCCCCGTCCAGCTTGGCGCGGGACATGAACAGCGCCGCCGACTGCACCGCGTGCGCGAAACCCTGCCACTGCGAGCTCATAAGTCCTCCCGGACCGGACTCTCGAGGCGGATGGTCAGTCCGCCGGTTGGTTGGTGCCTTCGACACTACCCACGGCCACCGACTTCCGGCAGAGGTCCAGGCCCCGTGACGGGCGGCATGGGGTGCCCGTCACGGGGCGGTGACGGGCTCTGTGCGGCGCGGGGGGTGCCCGCTAATCTCGGGCGATGAGGTACGAGACGAACGTCCCCGAGGGGCTCCACCTCGGGGACTCGGACACGGACCCTGGCGCGAAGTCGGGGCTGTTGTTCGACGCGAGCAACCGGCTGGTCGGGCAGGCGACGTGGCGACCCGTCGAGGACCCACCGCCGGTCGATGAGCCGTGGGCAGACTCGTTCGGGAACGCCCACGACACCCGCACACAGGAGCAGCGCGAAGCCGATGCGGAGCTAGCCGGCTGGATCGCCGAAATGGTGGTCACGCTGGCCATCACGGGAGCGATCGTTGCGGCTCCGCGCGTGAAGCGGTTCTGGAGCACGACCCTTGGTCCGAGGCTCAAGGCGCTGCGGGAGCGGTTGTCGTCGATCCGGCTGCCGCGGTTCACGGCCGAGGCGACGAGCACGAGCATCGCCCGGCAGTTGGAGGCTGTAGGCAAGGTCGTGAGCGACCAGCTCGCGGTCGTGGAGCCCGAACCTGCCCTGGCGATGACGAAGGCCGAGTGGGACGCGCGGGTGACGGCGATGCTCGCGGCGGAGGCGTTCCGCGACGAGCAGTTCGACATCCTGCGACGGGCCACCGTCGTCGACCCGAGGCTGATCGTCGTCGGCGATGACCCCAACGAGAGGCTGACACCTCGCGAATTCGCTGCCCACATGCAGCGCGCGCTGGACGCCACCCCCGCGGCTCTGCACGACAGCCTGTACATGGCCTTGCTCGACGCGGTCCACCAGGACGAGCCGACCAGCGAGCCGGCGAAGCGGATCGGTCCCGCAGAGCGCTAGTCGACGATGTGCCCGCCACGAGCCCCCGGGTCTTTGACGACCGGGGGCTCGTGGCGGGCACGGTTCACGCCCCTTGGCCGGGCTCGTAGGCGGCGCTCCAGAGGTGGTCGCTGCGCTCGCGCTGCGGGTCCCATTCGTTGACGTCGATCAGCAGGCGGCGTGGTCTGCAGTTGCCGTCTGCTGGTGTCGACAGGTCGTCCCTCAGCATGTCGGTGGCGTGGATGAACCGCGCCAGGAAGTCCGGGCTGTCGGTGTCGATGGTGATCTCGTAGGTTCGCAGCTCGCGGGCGGGCTCGTCGGCCCCATCCTTGCGGCGGGTAGCGATGACGCGTTCGAGCACGACGGCGCGGGCCCGGTCCAGCAGCGCAAGCAGCTCGGTGTTCGATCCTTCGATCACGACGTGCTGGCAGTTGCCCGGGTGCGTCAGGGTCAACGAAGCATCGTGGTCGACTGGGTCGACCCCGATCTCCTCATCAGTGCGGAACGCGACGGCGGTCTCCGCGGCTCCGATGCCGCAAACGCTGAAGGTCATCAGGGGTCACTCCCCTGCCCGCTGCGCGCCGACAGCACGGGCGATGTGCGGGTACTTGATCCGTTCGTCGACGGTCGAGTCCCAGGGCAGGTTGCCCCCGGCGGCACGGGCGTCCGTGCGGGCGATGACCGCACCGGCGATCGCTCGGGTGAGCGCGCCCTCCGCGGCGCGGTGGTCGGCCACTGCGCGATCGAGGTCTGCCCCGTCCTTGATCGCGCGACGACGGGCTGATCGCGCCTCCCGTGCGGCACCAACCGCGTCCCACATGGCTCGGGTGGCCTCGTCCGCGGCGGCGATGAGCTCCGCGATGGCGGGCGGCTCCCACGACTGGCCTGGTCTCAGGGCCGGGACGAGGCGAGTGCTGGTACGCGTCATGACGGAACGCTCCGCTCGGGTGATACCGAGAATCCGCTGGCCTGCACCTACGGGCGGAACCTGGGGGGCGCCGGGCACAGCTCGGGAGATCCACCAAGCACACCCTCCCGAGGGCCTTCTCCGGTCGTGTCGAACAAGGTCAGCCGCCTTCGGGTGAATGACGGTGTCCGCCTGACCCCACACAGGCAGAGCGGTCGTCGTCACGTCCGTGCGCTGTGGTTCGATCAGAACGTGACCGACATCGACCTCAGCCACCTGCCTACCGGCGCCCGCGGCTGGGCGGCGCTCGTCGCCTGGGTCACCACATCCGATGACCGCCTCGAGCGGTACTTCCTCGAGCTGAAGTCCGACGTCGACCTCACCACGAAGCGCGGTCGGCACAAGGTCGCGAAGTTCATCCTCGGCGCAGCGAACCGCGACCCAGCGAAGGCCGACTTCGGCGGCCACGCTGTCCTCTTGCTCGGCGTCGGTAACGGAACCGCGACCGGCATCGGACCGTTCGAGGCCCAGGACCTCGAACGCGAGGTGCAGAAGTTCACCGGCGCCAACGGCCCCGGCTGGGACTACGAGCACATCCCCGTCAACTCGGGCCGCGACGTCATCGCGATCGTCGTCGATCCTCCCACCGGACGGATCTGGCCGTGCCTGGCGGACGGCGAGGGCATGACGAACGGCGACATCTACCTCCGCGGCGATGGGAAGACCGAGAAGGCCACCGGCGCCGAAGTCCAGGCCATGTTCACACGCGCCGGCACGACCACCACCGCCAGCCTGCCGGACATCGCCGTCGAGTTCCTCGGCGAAGCGCTTGCTATCCGGGTGGACCGTGACCGGATCACCCGATGGGTGGAGGACACCGCCCAGGACTACCTCGACGACATGGACCCGCCCGCCCCGTCCTCCGGTTTCCCACTCGCGGGGCTTGCGGCTCCTGCCATCGTGGAGCGCCGCTCAAAGGGCGAGTTCCGCCGGGAGGTGCAACGCTGGCGCGAGTCCGCGCTCAGCGACCCAACGACCGGCGTCTATCAGATCGCCGCGCGCCAGGCTGTCGGACTCCGCCTGCGCGTCAAAAACCCGGTCAAGAGGCCGCTGCGCGACGTGCGCATCGACGTCGAGCTCGACGACCCCGCCCGCGCCCTCGACTGGGAGGCCCCCGACGAGGACAAGCCCTTGACTTTGTTCCCCGGTCGACCCGTCGACTGGGGACGTGACAGCTTCGCCTCCATCATCAGCGCGGGTATCGGCGACCGTTTCCTGCCCGTGCGCGACCGCCACGGCATCCTCCGCGTCACCCAGACCTCGCCCGCAAAGCTGTCGCTCTCGCTGGACCTTCTCCACGCGGAGGAGACCTTCCTGAGCGACGAGGATGAAGTCGTCCTCGTCGCCTACGTCGACGCCGAGACCGATCAGCCGATCACCGGTCGGTGGCGCCTGACCGCCGGTGACGTCCACGACGTGCTCAACGGCACTCTCAGCATCCCGGTCGACTACCGCGACTGGACCAAGGCGATTGCTCACCTCGCCGGCGACGCACCGCCTGACAGCTAGCGTCTACTCGTGAGTTCCCAAGGGAAGGCGTCGCGCATGTCCACCGTCGCGCGGAAGCCTCTGGCTCGATCCAGCAAGCCCGTGTTCTACGGTTCGCTGCGTCTCTCTCGATGGCCCTCGGGGCACGATCGAGCCCCGCGATCGCGCTGACTACGACCGGGATGTCAAAGATCTCATCGGGCCTGTCTGCCGAATCGGTACTCGCGCCTGGGTTCACTACGTCGTGTGCTTTAGGTCCATGCCGGCCCTTCCTTCGTCGTCAGCACCACGCGCGCGACGCGGACGACGTCGAGCGCCGCGACGGTGATGCCGTCGGGCACGGCGCGCACGGACGGGTCCACCCAGACGCCGGTGTCACGGCGCCAGGGCAGCAACTCGAGGGTCACGCCGTCGCGGGCGGCGTCGTCGCGCCAGGGCGTGAGGTCGACGTCCCAGTCGCGGCCGTGCCAGAAGTGGTCGCTGACGACCTCGTGGCGCCCGGCGTGGTTCACGAGGGCGCGGCCGACGTCGCCGGTCCAGGTGACGCGCAGGAGGGCGCGGTCGATGCCGGCGAGGGCGTCGGCGGGCACGTCGAGGTGCACGCGCGCGGCGCCGGAGAAGTCCGTCGGCGCGCTGAGCCGGCCCATCGGGCCGCCCGTGGTGGGCTCCGGCGGGGCTGGGGCCGTCGGGTGCAGGTCGGTCGCGACGCGGCGGGCCCCGGCGCCCGGGACGGACAACGTCCACGAGGCCCAGAGCGCGCCCTCGGCCAGGCCGGGCACGACGTCAGCGCCGTCGCCCGACGCTGTCAGGGCCGCCGGCGCGGGCAGCAGCGACACCGTGGCCGTCGGGTGCTCCGTGTGCACGACGATCGCGCCGCCCGCCGCGTGGACCGGGACGTCCGAGAGCACCAGACGCTCGCGCCCGAAGACGTCGAGCCGGTACAGGCGGTTCGCGGACGCCTCGTCGAGCACGAGGACGTCGACCTCCCCGGACGACCCGCGCAGGCCCACGACCGTGCCGGGCCCGGGCTGCGCGGTCAGGTCGAGGACGGTCGCGCTGTCCTCGGCGCGCGCCTCCACCGGGCCGATCGCGGCGACGTCGCCCTCCAGCACGAGCTCGACTGGCACGCCGTCGGTCGCAACGAGCACGACGACCTCGCGGCCGGTCCCGCCGTCGATCCGCGTGAGCAGGTGCGCCGTCGCGCTGCGCAGCACCAGCCCGTCGGTGAGCGGGTACCGCACCGGCCACGCGACCGACACGCCGGCCGGCAGGTCCACCGGGCGTGAGGGCACGACGACGGTCGCGTCGTCCAGCTCGACCACCAGCTGCACGCCCGGCTGCGCCGGCAGGGGGCGGCGCGCGGGCTGATACGTGGTGGCGAAGACGTAGCCGCGCTCCCCGTCCGAGCGCACCGCCCAGCGCAGCTCCGTGGTGTCGTCGCTGCCGCCGCCCACCGTCGATGTCATCGCCGCCAGCGCTGCGCCGTCGGCCTGGAGCCACAGGTGCTGACGGCGCAGCAGGTGGTGGTGCCCACGGACCTGGCCGTGCTCGCCCACCGGCGCGCCGAAGTCGTAGGTGCGGGCGGGCACGTCGTTCGGGTACCCGGTGGCGTGCGACTCCTGCTCGGTGCCATGCGGGCCCGTGCGCTGGGTGCCGCCCGCGTACATGTAGTACCCCTGCCAGACCGAGCCGCTGCCGATCTTCGCCAGCGCCAGCGCGGCCACGTCCTGCGGCGTCACCAGGGGGCGCCGGTGGTAGGCCACGTGCATCCCGCCCCCGAGCTCGCACGTCGCATACGGCAGGGTGTCGTCGTCCGACGCCACGCCCGGCTCCGGGCCGTCGTCGAGCACGATCCCGTCGAGCGCCTCGCGCAGGTCCGCGCCCACCGACAGGTCGTCGCGCACCGTGCTGTACCGGAAGTGCACCGGCGAGAACGCCGGCCACTCGACGTCGGTGCCCTCCCAGAACCCGTCCGCGTACGCGCTGTACACCGGCAGCAGCGTGGCGGGCACCTCCGCGCCGCCCCAGCCCGTCGCGGTCCAGACCGGCACCCGTAGCCCCGCCTCCTCGGCGATCGTGCGCAGCGTGGCCAGGTGCTCGGGCTGGTCGTACAGCTCGTTCTCGATCTGCGCACCGATTACCGGCCCGCCCTCGGCGAGCGTCAGCCCGGCCAGCTGCGCCACCGTCTGCCCGTAGAACCCCCGCACCAGCTCCAGGTAGGCCGGGTCGTTCGTCCGGGTGGCGACCCCGCGCTCGATCAGCCAGTCCGGGAACCCGCCGTACCGCGCCTCCCCGTGCGCCCACGGGCCCATCCGCACCACCACGCCGAGCCCGTGGCGCCCCGCGAGCTCGACGAACGCCCGCAGGTCGAGGTTTCCGTCCCAGCGGAACTCTCCCGGCGCCGGCTCGTGCGCCTGCCAGAACACGTACGTCGCCACCGAGTCCAGCCCGCCCGCTTTCGCGTGCCCCAGCACCTCCGACCACCGCTCGCGCGGGATCCGCGAGTAGTGCACCTCCCCCGTCACCGGGAACCAGGGGCTCCCCGCTCGCTCGAGGCACCGGTTCGTCACCTCTACACGACCGGCGGCACCGACTGGGTCACCCAGCTCCAGGTGGTCGCGGCGCGGCGGGGACAGGCGGGCGACGCGAATGCGACGCGTGACAGCGCGAGAGCTCGCCAGTGCGTCAGACATCCTTCTCTCCTCCGAGTGTCGTAGGGCGGGGACTATGAAACGCGGGCGCTGCGGCATGGGGGCTTCGCGGCCAGTGCTCGTCGGCGGGAGGAGACTCCCCACTGAGGGTGAGGTAGAGACGATCGATGCGCAGCCGTGCCTTGCGGGCAAGGACCGACAGGGTGTGCCCGCCTGCCGTCATGGCCAGGTCGCTGATCTCCACCCAGACCCATGCCTGCACCGTCCCGAAGCTGAACATGTTGCCGCCGCTGAACTGCTCATCGAGGGGTTGCGGGGTCCCGTCGAGGGCGAGGACGAACGAGTCGTCGTCGGCGCCGTCGAACTTGACGAGCGCCCAGACGCGGTAGGTGCCAGGCCTCTGGACGTGGACCGCGACGTGGAGCCCGGGTGCGGTCGCCGGGTCCTCCCACCTTCGGCCTACCGCGTCGACGTGCAGCGCGAGGCCGGTGCCTCCGCCGGTCTCGGCCTGGGTGTGCGTCCACAAGGCGGCGGGTTCGTCGGTGCTCGGGGTGAGCCACCCGTCGGCGGTGCCGAGCAGCGCCCGCTCGGCGTCGATCGCCAGCACGCCGTCACGTTCGCGGACTGGGCCGGAAGGCATTCCTTTCAGGACGTCCTTGGTCCCGTCGGGGCGGATGCCGGGTCGCGCCGGGCCGAGGCGGTCCTGCGCGGTAGTGGGATTGAGACCGAACACAGTGTCGCCATCCCAGTAGGTGCGGGGCACGTGGATGACCCGCGGCAGGGGTAGGGCGTCGGGGTCGACCCGGTAGAGCTCGCGGCAGACCCGCTCGGGCGTCGCGGTGTCGTGCGCATCCGGCGCGGGGTCGGTCACCTCGAGGCCAGGAGCCGCGGACGTCCGGCTCGACGGCGGCCCGAGCGCCGTACGCTTCGGCGATGTCGTGTAGACGACCAGGCGGGTGAGCGCGACGTCCTCGTCGATCGCCTGCAGGCGCAGCGTGTGATGACCGGGCTCAGCCCAGGGCAAGCGCACGGTCAGCCGCTCCACACCCTCGACCACGGCGTCTGTCCAGGTGCCGAGGTACTCGTCCGTGATCGGGGACTCGACGACAACCGCGGGCCGATCGTCCATCCCGACGGCGAGCCGGAGGCGGCCGGTCGAGTTGAGGGTCGGGACGCGGTGCAGCTCGAGCAGGTGTGCGCCGCCGGTGTACAGGTGGACGTCGTACTCCACCACGGCGCCCTCGCCCTCGGGCCGGTCCGTGTCCTCCTGCGGCGAGGTCCGGCAGGTCTCGAGGAGGCTGCCCCCTCCGCGCCCGAGCCGGGCGACCTCGACCCAGGTCGCGCCCCCGGCGTCCTGACGCGCCGAGGTCGCGACGGTAGGGATGGAGATGTAGCCGTCGGCCTCGAGGTGACGGACGCGCGTGGGGTCGACCTCGAGCACGACGGGAGCCTCGACCCTCACATCGACCTCCACGGTGGTGCCGTCGGTGGGGCTGTGAACCGTGAGCCGGCCACGACGTCCCGCCCCGTCGTGCTTCTCGTCGGGGAGCCGGATCTCGATGCGCCGCTCGGTCGTGACCCGGCCGGCCGCCGAGGAAACTTCAATCCACGGATCGGCGGTGATGGTGTAGTCGATCGCGCCGGAGCCGGTGTTGAACACCTCGATCCACTTGGTGCGGGTGCCGTGCGCCGCGAACGTCAGCTCCGGATGCTCCGCAGGGGTCTCTTCGCCCCACGTGACGACGCCGAGGCCGGGCTGCCCGAGGGTGAGCGCCGGGCGGGCGGCCGGGTACTGGGCCGTGGCCGGTGGCGGGAAGTCGTCGGGGGTCATGATCGACTCCCAGCGCCCGTCGGCCATGACCGTGTTGTAGTGGGCGATGAGTGCGCGGCGCAGCGCGTCGAAGCGCCGCGACACGGCCAGCCAGTGGTCGGCCGCTGGGAGCTTGCCCTGCTCGTGGGCGAGGGTGCTGCGGTCGGCGAAGTTGAACTGGGCGTTGGTCAGGTAGGCGGCGTGGACCTTGAACGCGACGAGCTGCATAAAGGCGTCACGTTCGGCCTCCGGCAGTGTGGTCATGACGTCGTTGACGTCGTCGTACAGGCGGCGCAGGTGTGCGAGCCGTCGTGCGCCCTCGTCGCCGTAGGCGGTCTGGGAGAACACCCGGGAGGTGAGCTGCTCGACCTTGCGCACGTCGTTGAGCTGGGCGAAGTCCTGCAGGATCTCTGCGACGCGTGGGCCGTGGCCGCCGCTGAAGTTCCGGTCGACCCAGTCGGCGAGGAACGCTGTGGGGTCGCTGGTGGTGGTCTCCTTGCCGGCCTCCCAGGCCAGGCGGAGGAACAGCTCGATGTCCTGCTCGAGGGGCTTGAGTGGTCCGACGTTGTCCACCCACAGCGTGCGGATCCCGCGGTCCCACGCCTTGCGCAGCTCGTTGCGCATCTGTGCCGGCGGGGTGGAGGAGATCCACAGGTAGCTGCGCGACGGCGGCGACCAGTAGGACGAGTGGTAGTACAGGCCGTGCCCGCCGGGGCGGCGCAGCTCGTCCTCGTCGGGGAACCGGCGCACGTGCCCGTAGCTGTCGTCGGACCACACGAGGGTGATGTCCTCGGGCAGGTCCAGGCCGTCCGCGTACAGCGGTAGGACCTCCTTGTAGGGCACGAAGATCTGCGGCGCCTGGTCGGCGCGCTCCTGGCCGAGCTCCTGGGCCAGGAGGCGGCGCTGGTCGGCGATCACCTGGCCGAGCAGCTCCACCCGGGCGCGGTGCTTCTGCTCCGCGCTGAGGGTGTCGTCCTCGTCGATGGCGCGGGTGTGGAACCCGGAGTCGTGGATGCCTCGCATCCCGAGTGTCCAGGTGACCTCGTAGTCGTGGTTCTGCTTGATGCTGTCGCGCCAGTACTCGTGCAGCGCGTCGCGGTTGGCCCCTGGGATGGAGTAGTCGTACTCGACGTGCTGGCCGCCGCGCGCTTCGAGCCACGGCTGCCACTCGTGCTGGTTGCTGCGCAGCAGCATGTCGCAGTGGCTGGTGCCGATGATGATGCCCATCTCGTGCGCGAGGCGCCCGTTGCCGGGGTCGGCGTTGAACGCGTTGACGTGCATGGCCGGCCACAGATAGTTGCCCTTGAGGCGCAGCAGCAGCTCGCAGACTCGCTCGTAGGTCTGCGGACCGATGGTGCCGTCGGTGGTGTGCCGACGGGCCCAGGCGTCCAGCTCCTCCTCGTCGTTCAGGAACACCCCGCGGTACCGCACCGAGGGGTGGTCGGCAACGCTCGTCCCCGGCCGCACCGTGACGTGCGTGCGCTGCTTGACGGGAACGTCGGCCCACCACGACCAGGGCGAGACCCCCATGCGCTCGCACAGGTCGTAGACCCCGAAGATCGCCCCGCGCATGTCCGCCCCGACGATCCACAACCGGCCCTCGGCCTCCTGCAGCAGGTAGCCCTCCCAGAGCGGGCGGCCGTCCTGGCCGTGCAGGGCGGACACGTCGAGCACGCCGTTCTGGACGGCCTGCCGGACGAGCTCGCTGCCCTCGAGGGTCCCGACGACGATCTGAGCCTCGCCCGATCCCGTCGTGATCGCGGCCGCGGCGCCGCACACCCTCGTCAGGTCCTGCGCGAGGTCACGGACCGCTCGGCGCAGCGCGAACGGCTCCGCGCCCGAGACGGCGATCCGCGTCGTGGCTCCGGCGCTGGCGAGGACCACCCCGGTGGTGGGGTCGTCGCAGAGATAGGGCATGGGTGGAGGAACCTCACTGCTGGGTCGTGCGGTCGTGGACGTGGGTTCGGCGCGCCGGACCGGTGCTCGGCCGGAGCGGGTCAGCCGACGCTCAGGTGGTGGCTGCCGCCGGCGCTGATCGGGACGACCTGCGCCGCGGCGTCCGGGGCGGCCGGCGGGAGGGTCACGGTTCCGGTGGTGCCCTCGGGGACGGTGATCTCGAGGTCGAGGCGTCCGTCGACCACGGTCCAGGAGACGTCGATCGGTCCGCGCGGCGTGGGCACGCGGCCGCGGGCCCAGGCGAGGTCGCCGGGCTGGGGAGCGATGCTCCACGTCGCATATCCCGGGGAGGTGGGCGTGACCCCGAGCACGGAGGCGGACAGGGCTGTGGTGGCTCCGGCGGCCCAGCCGTGGGCCAGGCTGGTCTTGGCGCCGAAGCCGGGCGCGCCGTCGGTGCCCACGAGCTCCCAGGCCGTACCGACCGCGTGTTGCTCGTCGGTGGCCATGTGACCCCACAGGCGGCGCATCAGGTTGAGGGCGCGGGCGGTCTCCCCTGCGCTGAACAGGGCCCGCAGGTGCATGTCGCCGACGTACGGGCTCACCTGCGGCCAGAACCCGGTGTCCACGCTGAAGGGCGACGGGCCGAACGGCGTCTGCGGGAGAGCCTCCTCGAGTGCGTCGAGCACCGCGGTGGCCTCACCCTCGGGCGGCAGTCCGGCGAGCACTGCCAGGCAGTTGCCGTCCAGGGCGATGGCGTCCGGTCGGGCGTCGGACAGCCGGTAGAGGTGCCGCCGCGGGTCGTACAGGTGGGTGTTGATGGCCGATCGCAGGGCATCGGCCTGGCGGCGCAGGTCGATGGCCTCCGCCGGCTGGTCGACTGCGTCGGCCAGAGTCGCGGCGGCGTGCAGCATCTGGTGGTAGGCCGCGTTGTAGGCCGTCACCGCCCCGGTCTTCGGCCCGTCGTACCAGTCCCAGTCCAGCCCGTTCACGTCATCGGTGACGACCAGGCCGCGCTCGTCGAGCAGGGTCCGGCACCAGGCGAGCATCCGATGGGTCCAGTCCGACTGCTCGGCCGCGAGGGTGGTCTCGCCGGTGTAGAGGTGGTGCAGGGCGAGGTTGACCAGCTGGTGCATGGAGTAGACGGCCGAGTAGGTCTGCCCGTGCTGGGGCCAGGTGGCCGGCGGCAGGACGGGAGGGACCCGGGCGGCGGACTGGCCGGTGGGCTCCTGGTAACCGTTGAGCAGCTCGATGGAGCCGCGCACGTACTCCTCGGCGGCGGTCGTGTAGAAGACGTTGGGGATCTGCACCAGCAGGTCGCCGCTCCACACGGTGCGGTCGCGCTTGCCGCCGTCGAGGATGACCGGCAGCGGGTCGGGGTGGCGGACGGCGTCCCCGCTGAACGCGTCGAGGGCGGCGGCCTCGTCGAGCGTGTCCTCGAACAAGGTGGTGCCGTCGGACGCGGTGACGACGAGGTTGCGGAACCCGGCCTGCTCGACGGGGGTCTTGAAGCCCCACGCCTGGTGGAACCCGACGGACCCGGAGGCCCGTTGCGGAACCCCGGCCGGGAGGTGGGTCGCGTCGAGGGTGCTCACCACGGCGCCGTCGATCTCGACGGTGATGCGGTGGCCCTGCGCCGTGGTGCGTACGGTGTGCCAGTCCCCGTCGGTCGGGTCGAGGAGGGCCTCGGTGAGCCGGACGCTGCCGAGCGGCGTGTAGCGGCGGGTGTTGTCCTGCGGGCGATCTTCGTGCCCGTCGTCGACGGCGAACTGGTCGAGGCGGGCGGGCCGGTCGGGTCCGTCGGCGGCGTGCAGGACGAACAGGTACCCGGTTCGTCCCTCGTCGGAGGCCCGCACGATCCATCCGGCCCTCTGGTCGATCAGCTGAGTCTGGAACGTCACGTCGACGTCGGCCCAGTCCTGCCCGTCGGTGAGCACCGCGACGTTGCCGCCGCGGGCGAGCAGCGAGCCCTCGCGGACCGACCACGGCACGGGCAGGGTGCACGCAGGCAACTGGTTGATCTGCACGGTATAGGCACCGTCGAACCAGATCCGGTTGAGCAGGTCGTCACTGCAGACGAACCACCCCTGGTAATCCTCGGCAGTGGCGCGGTAGGCGGCAAAACGCATGCCGACG
The DNA here is from genome assembly GCF_050315395.1 of Promicromonospora sp. Marseille-Q5078. Lineage (NCBI taxonomy): Bacteria > Bacillati > Actinomycetota > Actinomycetes > Micrococcales > Promicromonosporaceae > Promicromonospora > Promicromonospora sp. Marseille-Q5078. The sequence continues at coordinate 90,412 of NZ_JBNPQG010000002.1, read as the reverse complement.
TCGCCGATGACGAGCGTGCCGGGGGTGGTCAGGGTGATGCGCTGGTAGCGCTGGCCGCCCTGGACCAGCCCGGAGCTGAGGGTCCCGGGCGCCTCGACCTCGAAGGTCTCGGTGCGGTCGTGGTTGCCGGTGTCGTTGTGGCTGCCCTCGAGGTCGCCGTCGACGCCGGTCCATGCGGCGCTCTCGCTGTAGGAGAGGAGCAGGTTCGGCGCGCCGTCGACGTCGGACACGTTCAGCCAGGGGATGCCGGCGATGTTGCGCCCGTAGTCGAGGACGACGCTCGGTGCGGTGTCGCCCTCGCGGTAGGTGAGCGTGAGCGGTCCGGCACCGCCCACGAGGTCAGCGATCCCGGCGACCTCGCCGTCGTGGGCGTGCACGGCAACCGGCCGGACGTCCGGTGCGGTGAGGCTGGGGACGTAGTGCCGCCAGTCGACGTCTGCGGGGACTCGGCCCGGCGCCAGGTCGGCCGGGTGGGGTGAAGAAAGCACAGCGTCCTCTCGGATCGAGCCGTGGTCCCGCCTGTGGCGGGACCACGGCCAGGGGTCAGCCCGCGTTGAACGCGGCGTCCATCTTCGACAGCAGCTCGTCGACGGTGATCGAGTCGTTCATCAGGCCCTGCACGCCGTCGGTCACCTCGGGCTGGATCGTCGTGCTGGTCCACAGGCGGTCGGGCCAGGTGCTGACCGTCCCCGCCTCGACGTTCTTCTGCACGAGGGCGCTGACCTGGTCGTCCTGCTGCTGGTCACCCGGCATCGCGGCCGCGTCGCCGAAGCCCTCGGCGAATGCGATCTGCCCCTCCGGGGTCGCCATGAAGTCGAGGAACTGCAGGGCAAGCTCGGAGTCCGCGGACTTGGCGTTCAGCGCAAGGCCGTCGCCCGAGGTCGACAGGTAGGTCTCCGCGGGGTCGTCGGTAGCGGGGAACGGCGCGTAGGTCAGCTCGAGGTCGGATGCGCCGCCGGTAGCGATGGTGTTCACCTCGCTGGAGACGTTGACGGTCCCGAGCGTCTCGCCGGAGCGGATCGCGTCCTGGACCTGCGCGTAGGGGGTGCCGTTGGGGCTCTTGTTGAAGCAGCCGGCGTCGCGCATGTCGACCATCTGCTGGTAGGCCTGCTTCCAGCCCGAGTCGCTGAACGTGGTCTTGCCGGCGATCTGGTCGTCGACAAAGTTCGGGTCGGAGTACACCAGCGAGGCCGTGAGGGCGTAGGGGTACATCGAGGTGGTCCACGTGTCCGCGAGGCCGAGGCCGTAGGCGACGTGTCCGGCGTCGGACGCGTCGGCGCAGAACTGCAGCACCTCGTCCCAGGTGGTGGGGATGCTGAGCCCGAGCTCGTCGATCGCGCCCTGGTTGTAGATGCCGGCGATCGAGGAGATCACCGTCGGGACGGCCATGAGCTTGCCGTCGTCCAACGAGAGCTGGTCGCGAGACGAGTCCGGGACGTCTGCGGCCCAGTCCCGGTCGGAGAGGTCCGCGTAGAAGCCACGCTCCCCGCCGACCTTGGCGCTGATCGGGTTGCCGCCACCGCCGGAGATCTCGAGGATGTCCGGCGCGTTGCCCCCGGCCAGCTGCGCGCCGACCACGCCCCGGTAGTCCTGGGCGTACACCTTCACCTCGATGTCGGCGTCGGGGTTCTCCTTCTTGAAGGCGTCGACGGCGGCCTGGACGGCCGGTTCGTGGCTGGTGGCGATCGTGAGGGTGTCCGACGAGCCGGCCGGGCTTCCCGTCGAGCAGGCGGCGAGGGTGCCGCCAAGGAGGGCCGTGGCGGCTGACGCCGCCACGAGGCGGAGCAGTGTCTTCGATGACATCGTCATGCCTTTCGTGAATGAGGTGGGGTGTGGCACGGCGACTGACCGGGCGGTCAGCCCTTGAGGCCGGACGCGAAGCCCCGCAGGATGAACCGCTGCATCAGGACGTACGCGACGAGGATGGGGATCACCGAGGTGATCAGGGCCGAGAACACCAGAGGCCAGTTGGCGCTGTACTCGCCGACGAAGGTGTAGACCGACAGCGGTGCCGTGCGGCTGCCGCCGCCCGTCAGGTACAGCAGGGGGTTGAGGAAGTCGTTCCACACGCCCAGGGCGGTGAGGATCCCGACCGTGCCGGTGACCGGACGCACCAGCGGGAACACGACCGACCAGAAGGACCGCAGGGGTCGTGCGCCGTCGAGCGACGCCGCCTCCTCGTAGTCGCGGGGCAGGTCACGCAGGAAGGCCGAGTACAGGAAGATCGTGAACGGCATGTGCCCGCCGACCGAGATCAGGATCACCGTGATCGGGTTCCCGACCAGTCCCAGCTGGGAGAACATGATGTACAGGGGGATCATCGCGAGCTGGCCCGGGAACAGGAACCCGATGAGGAACAGGTAGAACACCCCGCGGCTCCACCTCTGGGTGCGGCGCGTGATCGTGTAGGCCGCCATCGAGGCGATCACGATGACCAGCGCCACCGACACCGAGGTGATCACGAGGCTGTTGATGATGCTCGCGCCCATCGCGGACTCGGTCCACGCGGTGGCGATGTTCTCGAACTTCAGAGGCCAGGTGAATCCCAGGAGCTCTGTGGAGGCGTTGGGGTCACGAAGCGCCACGGAGATCAGGACGACCATCGGGATCATGAAGATCACCGCGGCGATGATCAGCGCGACCTCGATCAGCAAGGTGCTGCGCGTGTAGCGGTTCACGTGAGGGCCTTTCGCGTCGTCATCCGGTACTGCGCGAATCCGAGGACGCCGACGACAATCGTCAGAAGGACGCCCTGGGCGAGCGCGTTCGGATACTGCAGGTAGAGGAAGGCCGTCTTGTAGACGATGGTCGCCATGGTTTCGCTCGCCCCGGCGGGTCCGCCGCCGGTCATCGCGAACACGGTGTCGAACTGCTTGAGGTTGCCCAGCACGCACAGCAACAGGTTCACCACGATCGCGCCGTTGATGAGCGGCATGGTGACCGACCACGTGCGGCGCACGGCGCCGGCGCCGTCGAGCGCGGCTGCCTCGAGCATCTCCGCCGGGACGGCCTGCAGGCCGGCGAGGTAGATCACCATCGAGTACCCGGCGCCCTGCCAGATGATCGTGGCGCAGATCGAGTAGAGGACCAGGTCGGGATTGCCGAGCCAGTCCTGCTGCAGCCCTTCGAGACCCATCGCGCCCAGGAGCTGGTTGAGGGTGCCGTTCGGGGTGAGCAGGTACTTCCAGAGGTAGCCGGTCACGATCGGGGTGAGCACGACCGGCAGGAAGAACACCAGGCGAAGGATGTACTTGCTCTTCACCTGGGTGTTCAGCCCCAGGGCGAGCAGCAGTCCGACCAGGTTCTGCCCGATCGCGACCACGACCGTGAGGATGAACGTGTTGGTGATCGCGCGCAGCGCGTTGTCGTCCGCGAACACGGACTTGTAGTTCTCGAGCCCGACGAAGGAGGGCGACGAGGTGAAGCCGTCCCAGTCGGTGAAGGAGAAGGCGATCCCCTGCACGTTGGGCACCAGAACGACGAGGGCGTAGAGCAGCACCGCCGGGATGACGAACCACATCGGCGCGCGCACGCCGGCGACGGGCTTGGCCCGTGGCGCGCGGCGCTGGGGGGCGGCCGGCGGCACCGTAGCGGTGGCGCCCGGGTCGAGGGTGGCGGTCATCGCGCACCTCCGTCCGCTGCGGTCAGGGTGATGTCGTCGGCGTACAGGGCCTGGTCGGCCTCTCCGGCGACGCTGATGCCGACGGTGACCGAGCCCTTCTTGACCTTCACCGGGACGCTGACCTCGACCCACTCGGAGCCGGTGGCCGGCAGGCGGGAGATGTTCGTGGCGTAGGTCGTGCCACCGGATGCCGCCCAGAGCGTGGCGTCCTTGAGCTCTCCGGGCTTCCTGACCTGGGCGGTCAGCGTGTACTTGCCGGTGGGCAGCGGGAAGTTGGCCGGGTCGATGGTCTGCTGGATCTTCGCGGAGTACGGCGACGCGGAACGGAACGTGAGGTTGAAGTTGCCGACACGTCCGCTCTGGTCGGCCTCGTTCCACACGGCTTCGGGGTTGGTCCGGGTCCAGCCGGCGATCTCAGGGATGGGCTTGCCCTCCTTGTCGTTGTACGGGGCGGTGACGCGGTCGGCCTCGAACGCGCCGTTGAGGACGTAGTCGTTGCCGTCGGCCACGGACCACTTGCCGGAGGTGGCGTCGAGGTTCCACTGGCTCAGGGAGTTGAAGTGGGGCGTGCCGTCCTCGGAGAAGCTCAGCGGCGTCCACTGGTTGTAGCCCAGGCCGTTGCCGGCGAAGTCGGCCCACCGGTCGCCGGCGTAGATGACCGTCTCCTGCTTCGTCCCCCGCACCGTGTAGTAGAAACCGGTCTGGGTGACGTGCCCGAAGTCGGCCTCACCGCCGGGAATCTTCTGCATGTCGTTGGTCGGCGTGTACGGGCCGGAGATGTCGTCGGCGACGAGGTAGTACGGGCGTGAAGCGTTCCAGCCGAACAGGTCCGAGGCGGTCAGGTAGTACCGGCCGGCGTACTTGAACATGCTGTTGCCCTCGCGGCCGACGCCGTCGTAGACCTTGACGGTGTCGAACAGGTCGACGTGGCCGTCGCGCACCCCGATCCTCGAGATGAAGATCTTGCTGCGGCCGTCGCTCTTGGAGTACACGAGGTAGGACGTTCCGTCGGTGTCCGTGAACACGGTCTGGTCACCCGTGCTGGGCGTCATCTCGGCGCTGTAGTCGGTCATCTTCAGGCGGCGGTCGGCGACGAAGGGTCCGGTCGGCGAGTCGGACAGGGCGACGAACTCGGCGCCGTCGGACTTCGTCTGCCCCTCCACGCGGATGCCGTGCTGGCTGAGCAGCGCGTACTTGTCGAGCTCCTCGAGGTAGGCCACTCCCATGCGACCGACCCAGGTCGCCTTGCCGGTCCCGATGTCGGTGAAGCTGTCGACCTGGTCGCGCGTGAGCACGTCGCCTTCGAACGTCCAGTTCACGAGGTCGGTCGAGCTGTAGGCGCTGACTGCGACGAAGGTGTCGCCACCGCTGGTGATCGGGTGGGTCGGGTCGGCGTAGTAGTCCTCGGCGCCGGTGTAGCGCGGCCCGTACCAGTAGTGCTTCACCTCGCCGGTCTTCGGGTCCTCGAAGTCGAAGATCCCGCCGCCCTGCGAAAAGATCGGGTTGCCGTCTGTGTCGTGCCAGAACGTGTCGTTGGTGATCGTCGTCCCGCCCGGCGCGCCCGCGTCGGGCGTGGAGCCACGCTCGGCACTGGCAGGAAATGCGGGCAGCGTGGCGGCCACGATCGCGCTCACGGCGATCAGGGCGGTGGACCGAATACTCCTTCGAGCGCGCGTCTTCATGTGGTGACCCCTCGTTGCGTCGGTGGGATGTGGTCGTGCGTGCGCGGTGTGCGCTAGACGGTGGCGGGCTCGCGGGTGAGCTCGACTCCGAGCTCGAGCTCGGCGACCGTGATCGGGCGTGCTTCGGTCAGTGACCTGTTGCCGGCGATGCCGACGGCGACCGACCGGACGCCGTCGACCCAGGTCGAGGGGCGGCCGAGCGGGTCCTCCCCCCGCTCGACGAAGACGTCGGACAGGAGCAGCGCGTCGCCGCCGCCGTGGCCGAGACGTCCGCGGTCTTCGATGGGGATCTCGCGTGCCTGTTCCCAGTGCCGCTGCAGCAGCAGCCGCTCCCCGATCTGGCGAAGTCCGTCCGAGCCTCGGGTGTCCTCGGCCACGCTGGGGTCGAGCACCTGTTCGCCCTCGAGCAGGACGGCGGCGTTCTCGACGACCTCCAGCTCGGCGCGGCCCTCGGTGCCGTTGATGGCCACCCGGTAGCCCTCCCAAGGGCTGTAGGCCGTCAGCGAGTAGGACATGCTGACGCCGCTGTCGTAGTCGACGAGGAGCGAGACGGTGTCCTCGATCGTGATCCCGTCGCTGAAGGGGTCCCGGTCGCGCAGGTAGCCGTCCACGTCTTCGGTGTCCAGGTACAGGCTCTTGAGTCGCGGATCCTGGCGCAGGTCCAGTTCGAACGGGTCCGAGTCGCCGTCGTGGGTGCCGCGGTCGGGGCGGGGCCCCAGGCCGCGCGCGACGGCGTTGTCGTTCCCGTAGAACTTCAGGCCCCCGCTGGCCGTCACCCGTCGCGGGGAGTCGCCGAGCCACCAGTTGACCAGGTCGAAGTGGTGGGACGCCTTGTGCACGAGGAGGCCGCCAGAGTTGGCCTTCTCCCGGTGCCACCGGCGGAAGTAGTCGGCGCCGTGCGCCGTGTTCAGCAGCCACTCGAAGTGCACGCTCGTGACCGTGCCGACGGCGCCGGTCTGCACCAGCTCCTTCAGGGCGGAGTTGCGTGGCGAGTAGCGGTAGTTGAACGCGACCACCACCTCGCGTCCGGTCTCCTCGACCGCGCCGGCGATGCGGCGCACGCCCTCGGCGTCGATGGTCAGCGGCTTCTCGACGACGACGTCGGCCCCCGCCCGCAGCGCGATCTCGATGTACTCCGCGTGGAGGAAGTCGGGGGTCGCCACGATCACCCTGTCGATGTCGAGGCGCGCCACGGCCTCGGCAAGCTCGTCCGGCTCGACGAACTCGACCGTGGCCCCGGCCGACGCGGCACGCTGCAGGTGGTAGTCCGCCCGCTTCCGGTTGTTGTCCGCAACGGCCACGAGCTGCGCGACGTCCGCGACGGTGAAGAGGATCGCGTCGATGTACATCTGGGCCCGGTGGCCCGCGCCGACGACGGCATACCTCCGAGGTGAGCTTCCTCGACCCACGGGACTGGTCACTGCGTTTCATCTCCCTCGATGACCGGCGGAGCGGTTCGGCCAACGGCGGCCGGCTCCGGCGAACTTCGGCGGACCAGCGCTGTTATCGATAACTAGCCTGATCCACCGGTCACGATAGTTATCGGTAACGAGCGCCGTCAACCCCTGCCATTGGACCGCCCGGCGACCGCGGCTGGCGGCGCAGGACGGCGAGCGAGCTCGCCGTCGTTATCGATCACAAATCTGCCCGACTGATGTCATCATCGGAGCATGCCGACGACCGCCCCCTCACCCCGCCGCACGACGATCTACGACATCGCCCAAGCGGCCGGCGTCTCACACATGACGGTCTCGCGCTACCTGCGGTTCGACGGCCAGGGCGTCAGCGCCAAGAGTCGCGAGCGGATCAGCGCAGCCATCGAGAAGCTCGGCTACCGCCCGAACATGGCGGCCCGGGCGATGCGGACGCGTCACACCGGCCGCCTGGCGATCCTGCTGCCGGCAGGTGAGGCCGTCGGCGCGATCCGCATGCTCAACGGCGCGACCGAGAAGGCACACTCCTACGGCTACCAGGTGGAGGGCGTCACTCTCGACGGCACGGCGTCCGCCCTCGCCACCCGCGTCCTCGAGCTCGCCGAGTCAGGCCTGTTCGAAGGCGTCCTGTCCCTCACGCCGATGCTGTCCGACCCGCCCGAGCCCGGACCCACCACCGCCCCCGTCGTCGTCGCGGCCGAGTACGACGAGGACCTCCGAGCTATCGGCGACCTCGCCGATGCGCGACCCATCGCCGAGATCATCGAACGGCTGGCAGATGCAGGGCACCGGAACTTCCTGCACATCGCCGGCGACCGCAGCTACCCCACCGCCCAGGCACGCGAACAGGCATACCTCGACACCATCGAACGCCTGAGCCTTCGCTCAGCAGGTGTCGCCGGCGGCGACTGGCTCCCGCAGACCAGCCGACAGGCCATCCTCGATCTCCCCGCCGACGAGGGTGTGACCGCGGTCATCGCCGCCAACGACCTGTTGGCCTCCGCTGCGATCCACGGTGCCATCGAACGTGGTTGGGCGGTGCCCGACGACCTCGTCGTCACCGGCTGGGACAACAACCCGCTCGGAGAGTGGCTCTCCCCCACCCTCACCACCGTCGAAGTCGACTACGCCGAACTCGGCCGCCGATCCCTCGAACATCTCGTCGCGCTGATGCGAGACGATGAACCCGCCGAGCACACCACCAGCATCGCCTCAGTCGTCTGGCGGCAGTCCACAGGCGATGCATACCTGGCCGCCCAAGATCGACACTAAGGGGCTTGCTCCGTCACGATCCAGGCCGACACATTGAGCCCGCCAGGTAGAACGAGCGAGCGTCGACACCGATCCTCGACGCGCAATGCGACGCGCTCCTCGCTGCCGGAGTCGACACGCGGCACCTGCGGGTCGAGACCGCGGCCGGCCGCCGTGATGACCTGCCGGTCCTCGCTCCGAACTCGAGGAGGGCGATTCCGTCGTCGTGACGAAGCTCGACCGCCTCGGGGCGAAGCGTGTCCACCTGGTGCGCGTCGACGACGAGCTGGAGCGCCGCGACGTCGCCATACGAGCAGATCGACACGAGCAGCTCAGCCGGCCGCCGTCAGACCTGGAACGACGAAAGTCCCGGCCGAGTAAGAACTCGACCGGGACTTCCCGTCATCTGGGTCCCCGACTACCCGGGAACCCCCCGCTCATTCTGGGCGGCTGGTCAGGCCACCGGGTGGTTGGTGCTCACGACACTATCCGCGTCCCACGACATTCGGCGGCGCCGGGGGCCCCGAGTCAGTGGGCATGGGGTGCCGTGCGGTGCCGGCGGTCCACGTCTCCCGTGGGCCGCCGGCACCAGGTCAGTCGTCGACCGCGGCTGCGTTCGCTGCGGTGAGCGCGTCGACGTCGATCTGCCCGGCCGACGTGACGCCGAGGATGGCGCGCGGCTCGGTGCCGTCCCGGTCACCCTGGGCGGCAGGGTCCGGCGCAGTCCAGTACAGGCCGCACTCGGCGCACAGCAGGTGGGTCGGCGCGGGCGTGTCCTGGCGGCGCGACATGTACCGGCCGTCCGCGTCGACGGGGAGGAAGCCGCTGCTCTCGACGTCGTTGCCGCACGGGCACACGGGGCTGTCGGGCCACCCGCCGGTGAAGGACACCGATCGGGTGTGGTGCGGGTCGTCCAGGTTCACCAGGACGACGTCGGTGTCCTCGGGCGGGGGTCCGGGCTCATACAGCGCGATGATGTCGGTGGCGTCCTCCTCGGCGAAGCCGTCGATGAGCAGGCTGTCCAGTGCGACGACGGCGGCGTCGGCGGTGGGGTACGGGCCGACGGCCAGGTCGGCGGAGTGCTCCCGCTCGACGATGATCCAGTGGCCGGTCTGCGGAGCGCGGGCGTTCATGGCGGAGTCCTCTCGGTGAAGCTTGGGTGGCCGGGGCGCCGGCGAGGGGTCCCCCCCGGGTCCCCCCGGTCCCCCCGGTCCCCCCGTGTCCGGGCGGCAGGGTGGTCAGCCGCGGGGCGCGGTGCTCAGCCCGAGGTGCCGGGCGTCCAGGCCGATGACCTGGGCGAGGGACTCCTTGGCGGCCCATCCGACAGCGACGGAGAAGTTCAGGGACGAGTGGTCGCGGGTGACGGTGCCGTAGGTGGGGCGGAAGCCGCGCGGGTCGCGGACGATCTTGCCGACGGCCACGCCCATCGTGTGCAGGGTCCAGGTGCGGGCGCCGTCGTGCGTGATGTGCAGGTCCAGGTTGATGGAGAGGCCGACGTAGCGAACGGTCACGGTGACGGTCTGGTCCTCGGTGACGGGGAGCAGGTCGGTGTAGTGCTCGCGGGCGATGGGGGCGCGCTCGGCGTCGATGGCGGCGTACCCGGCGGCCAGGGTGGCGGCGCTCTGCTCGGCGACGCCGGTCGCGCAGTAGCAGGACACGGTGCCGTCGGCCAGGTAGTCGTCACCGTGCTCGATGGGGTCGGTGCTGTGCGCGGCTCGGGTCTCGGCGTCCCACTCGGCGATGTTCTCGACGGCGCAGCCGATGGCGTGGGCGTAGCAGGTCGCCGTGTGCCGAGCGCGGATGGAGGGGGTGGGGGTGCTCGTGGTGTGCGTCATCGCGGGTGCTCCGCTCATCAAGACGGCTGGTCAGGCCATCGGGTGGTTTGGTGCTCACGACACTACCGGCCTCCACCCACAGCGCGAGCGGTCTGGACCCCGTGGCGGGCGGCATGGGGTGCCCGCCACGGGTGGGGCACCCGGACCGGTGCCCCACCCGCTCGAGCTCAACAGATTTCGAACCCACCGCTGGAGGCCACGAACTCCGTGAACGCCTGAACGTTCTCGACGTCGAACGGGTAGTTCGCCGCCCAGTGCTCGACCTTCCCCTGCCCCCGGCAGCCGTTGCAGCCGCCCCGGCCGGTGACCGGATCGTGCGGCTGGTCGTACCCGTACTGCTTGCCGATCGCATCGGTGCGCACCCCTGTCCCCGCGCACAGGTCGCACTCGCTCATCGGCAGGCCGGCGAGCGTTTCGTTGTACTGCTCCGCGTACCGGGCGACGTTCCCGTTCTCCAGGTCCACGCGCAGGGCCGCCGCGAGCGCCGTGGCGGCGTCGGCGTCGAGACCGTCGCCGTCGTTGGAATGCCAGTAGGTGCAACCGGCGGTGAGGTCGGGGTAGGTGGTGGTGACGTAGTCCGCAAGGGGCCGCCACCACCAGATGTTGTTGCGGAAGTAGCCGCCGGCTTCGGTGCTGGGGTTCTTGCCGTAGACGTCCATGCCCATGATCGGTATCCGTCCGTTCCGTCTGTGTACGTGCAAGCGTTGCGTTGCGTGTGTCGGGGCGGCTGGTCGGGCCACCGGTGGCGGTCAGCGCTCGGAGGCGGACCAGTCGAGGTCGCTTGCGTTGAGGTGGTCCCAGACGTCATCGCGCTCGAGGTCGTTGATCGCGTCATCGACGCTCTCGGCGTTGCGGGTGATGTAGAGCGTCGCGGTGACTTCGACACGCAGCTCGTGATCGCGGCTGCGCCGGCGCATCCCGTGCTCCTCCATGAACTCGTCGAACCGCTCGCACAGGGCGTTGGCGTTGGCGTACTCGTGCGCCTCGTCGGTGAGCCGCTCGATCCACTCCACGCGGTCTACTGCAGCGGCCTGCTGAGCTCGGCGCTCGTTGAGGATGGCCATCATCGCCGCGCGCATGCCCGGCTCGGGCGGGCCGGTGACGATCTTGCGGGCGTCGAGCTCTGCGATGTCATGCACCCCGGAGTAGACGTCCCCAATCGGGGAGACCCACAGAGTCCAGAGGTTCTCCCCGTGCAGCGCGGGCCCCCCGGTCCGGGCGTTCTCGACGCCCACCCAGCTGCGTGGGTCGCCGTTCACGGTCACCGGCTCGCCCGGCAGAGGCAGGACCACCACCGCTCCGGCCGCGAGCGCCCTGCCCGCCTCGTGCAGGACGTACAGGGTGTCGCCGTCCACGCGGGTCACGGTCGTCAACTGCCCGTCCACTATGGCCTGCCGGCCCTCCAGGGCCAGTGCGGTGGTGGGCGCTTCGATGGTGCTGGTCTCGGACATGACGGTTCTCCGTCCTTCGGGGTGGCTGGTCAGGCCACCGATTCGGTTGGTGCTTCGACGCTATCGGCGCTCGCCGGCGGGCGACAGCTCTGCTCCTGCTGTCACGGGGACCCCATGCCCGCTGTCCCCGTGACAGCGCGCCGGCCCTGTCGGTGTACGGGGCCGGCGCGGTGTCGGTGGTGAGGTGGATCAGGTGGTCGAGGTGCGCCCCTGGCTCGTGGCTGCACTGCGGGCTCGTTGCAGGTCGATGATGATGTCGGCGGTGGTCGCCGCCGTGCCGACGTCGTGGCCGAACAGCGCGGTGTAGACCCGCAGGAGCCGCGCGGCGCGCTGCTGGGGTGTGCTCGGCGCGGGAACCCAGGCCAGCGCGCCGTCGACGTCGATGGTGACCAGGCGGTAGTCGCTCGGATCGTCTGTCCACCACGGCATGTCCCTGGGGGCGCCGTAGGCCGGGAAGTCGTAGGGGTCGAGGTCCGAGACGAAGGTGTCGACGTCGTCCTCCAGCCCCGCCGCGATGTGCTCACAGACCTGGGTGCCGTCGATCTCCGACAGGTTCATGTACGACCGGTCAGGGTCCCGCACGCGCTCGAGTTCGTAGGTGCTCGCGTGCGGGCTGTGCACGCGGATCGCGGCGGCGATGCCACGCAGTGCCAGGGCGGCGTCGTCGTCTCCGACGATGCCCTGGCGTCGCCGGCGGTCGAGGGTGGCGCGCACCTCGTCGACGATGTCCTGGCACTGCTGGGCTGTGCGCTGGCGACGGCGCATCAGGGTCCTGGGGTGGTGCTCGTGCTCGTGCTCGTGCTCGTCCACGCCGGTCGCCTACCGCTCGTCCTGGTCGGTGGTGGCCGGTTGTTCGACCAGGTGCATGGCGTCTCGGTCGTTGCCGTCGATGTGCTTGTGCTCGGCCTGGGGCAGCCACCAGGCCTCGATCCCCCGCTCGGGGAACTCCCCCGTCGGCAGAGCGTCGCGCAGGTGCGCCGCGAGGTAGTCAACGAGGATCTGCGCCGCCTCCTCCTCGGTGGGCGCGTTGACGTCGAACACCACCGGGATCATGTGCTCGCGGACCATCGCTCACACCTCCCGCACGAGGAGCACGTGGGTGCCGATGCGGTATCGCGTGGGACCGTCCGGCTCGAGCATCTCGGCCAGGTAGCCGCAGAAGGCGACCGGCACGTTGGCGCGGACCAGGTCCTCACGCCCGGCTGTCGGGGTCAGGAAGTACGAGGAGTGCCAGACGAACTCCTCGCCGCCCCAGGTGCGGAGGTCGATCCGTACCTCGCCAGCGTGGTCGGCTCGCCGCACCTCGACCTCGGTGTCGCCCCAGTCCTCGAGCGCGATGTCCCGGTCGCCGAACCCGCCGCCGTAGACGAACAGCATCTCGCGCGTCGCATTGCCCACGCGGCCCCACGCAGCAGCCCCGGGAACCCGGAATTCGTCCCCTGTCCTCAGGGTGTCGAGCCGCGCCCACTCGGTCGTCATCGCCGCAGCAGTCATGGTGAATCACTCCCCGTGGCCAGCACACGCGCCGGCCCATTCGAGGTGGCTGGTCGGGCCACCGGTTGGTTGGTGCTCACGACGCTACCCGCCACCACCCACGCCCGGCGGCTCCGCACCCACTACCCACGGCACCCCATGCCTACTGCCCCTGGGGCTGCCTGAGCTCGTCGCGCGAGGGGGCCTCAGATCGTGAGTTAGCCGAGCCTGCGTCGGGCTACACGAGGGTCCAAGGTCCGCCATCCCGGTAGCCGGAGTGCTTGTAGTCGTAGAGCCGGGCGTTTTCTTCATGGGGCAGGCCGAAGATGTGTTCCTTGGTGAACGGCTGCCACCAGGATGGGGCCTCGATGGCCTTCCACCTCCGCTCGGAGGCAGCCCAGCGCATCCAGTCGTCCTCTCGGGTGCTCTCCCGGTAGCGGTTCCCGAGCGGGCGGGACTTCCAGCGATCGGCCAGTCGGATGGGTGTCGTGTTGCGGTCCTTCTCCTTCGCCCAGTGCCCTCGACGGTAGGCGTCGGCCAGAAGGACCCGGGCCCGGTCGCTGACGGTCTCGTCGCGGCCGCGCTGTTCGCTGGCATACAGGCGGGCGAAGGGTTCGTGAGTACGGTGCCGCCAGACCGCGAGCGCGTAGATCCACTCCTGCCAGGTCCGTTCGTGGCCGACACTCGCGAGGATTTCGTTCCTCAGCGCCGGTACCTGTTCATCGTGAGGTCTCTTCACTCTGAGTTCCTCGAGCAGGGCAACGACAGCCACCAGCTCGATCACGATGAAGCGTTCGATGTCTTCGACCTCGTCGGCATCTAGCGTGCGAGAGAAGGCGAACTGCTCGCTGAATCTCGCCGCGGCTGCGAGCTCCCTGTCGAAGACCTCGGTGGCTGCTGCGGCGTCGCGCCGGAGCTGTTCTGTCGCGGCGTCTCGCGGCGTCTGCGGGCCGGTGTCCGTGCCGCTGGCCTGGAGCTGTCGCGCGGGCCCGTTTGCGGCATGGACGTCGCCGTAGATGTCGTAGGTGAACAGGCTCAGCCCCGCCGTGTTCGCGTACTCGAGAGCGGCGGCGGTGTACCCGGTCAGGGCGTAGAACAGCGCCAGCTTCGCGCGGTGAGCTGCGCCAGCGTGCTGCTGGACCTCGGGGCTGCCGACCGGCGCCGCGTAGTGCTTCACCTGTGCCAGCGCGTGGGCAGAGACGACGTCGATGCCGCCGTCCGCGCCGGGCGGCGTGAGCTCGGCGTCGCGGAACCCGAGCACCTCACGCATGTGCCACCGCGCAAGCTCCTCGGCGTCACGCCAGTCGGCGACGACGATCGCACGGGTGTGGCGGGAGGACCGAAAGGGCACAGGGTCAGGCATGACTTCATGGTGGTGACTCGGTCACACGTCCGCGACCGGGCGGTCGGGTGTGTCACGCCTGCCCCGCGAGTGCATTCCATCCGGGTGATTTCTCGTCGCTCCCGGCACTCACTCGGCCCCGGCCACTTACCTTGGCCGCGTGAGGACCCCATGAACATCGCCCGCGCTGTGAGCGCAATCGCGGCCGTCTGTATCGCCGCCCTAGTGACCGCGTGCGCCCCCTCCGGGGTCGACGCGCCGATCGACGTCGCCGCATCGTCGACGCCGTCGGTCAGCGCCGAGCCGTCCGAGGAACCCAGCCACCTATGGACCCCTGAGGTCACCGAGGCCCTCGATCCCGTCGTGCTCGACTGCTACGACGACGAGCGTGGTGACCGGTACATCACCCGCGACGACGGCACCCGCATGCGGACCGACTTCAAGGCGCTCTGGCCCAGCGAGTACGACCTGTGCGACACGTGGGACGCCGTCCTACCCACCACCGACCTCGAGGCCGCCGCCTACGAAGCCTCCGGGTACGACGACGACGACATCGGCACCCTGTACGCGATCTGCGTGCAGAACGACCCCGAGGACGACTACGCCACCGCGGACATGCTCACCAAGCCGCAGAAGAAGGAGATCCGGGCGGCGATGATGCTGTGCCCGGACCACCCCCTCGCCGGCGACTGGAAGGCCACCATCAAGCGGTCCAGCAAGACCGAGAAGAAGGTGAAGGCAGAGGCAGCGGACGCCGACCGCGCAGTCACCGTTGCGGAACGGTACGGGCATGTGTCGCAGTACGTGATCGACGCGTTCGAGGATCCCGAGTACCTGTCCGCGTTCGAGCCGCTGGTGTGCGCCGGCGTGCGCGACAAGAGCTCCCTGGACGAGCGCGGCGGCCTGCGTGGCCTCGTCATGGACTCCACCTCCGACCAAGCAGAGCCCGCAGCGCCGGGCGTCTGGCAGGCCATGCGCGTCATCCAGACCGGCTGCCCCGAGTACGAGGACAAGTTCGTTGGCATGCTCGACGCCTGGGACGAGGCGCACTGACCATGGCCATGAGGCGCGGGGTGAAGATCACGCTCTGGGTCGTCGGAGGCGCCATCGCGCTGATCGTCGGCGCCGCGATGGTGGTCCGCGGGATGCAGGCGACCGTGTTCGCACCGGAGACGACCGAGGCGCTGGCGAAAGCTTGCCAGGACGAAGTACCCGGTTGGGCAGAGCATGCGACCGTCACGGTGGAAACGATCGTCGTTGACGAGCCCGCCGAGGTATTCGAGAACGCCGACAAGCGCGACGACTCCAGCGCATGCCTGGTCCCGGCGATCGGCGCATACGAGTCTGATATTGAGGAAGCGCTGCGGGCCCACGACTTCGACGCCGAGCCGCGGTTCACCTACGAGACAAACGGCTGGCGCATCACCACGGAGTTCCTGCCGCCGAGCGGTCTGCGCTCGACCTACACGCCCGTGGGCGACTGACCACCCCCGCCACGCCCGTCCTCTCCCCAGACCGGGCCGGCCATTGCCCGCCAGGCGGCGCCGTTGTCGATCAGGCCGTCGGCAGCCGCGGCCCATGACGCGAAGCTCGCACGGCCGGGGACGACGACATCGTCCTCGGGTCGGGGAGGAGCGCGCGCAGATCGTGCGACCCGAGCACCTCCCTCTCCAGGAGCGCAGATGCGATGGCATCGACGACGCACTGATGGGCGAGAAGGATGCGGCGGGCCTCGGCGCTCGCGGCGGCGAGGAGTGCGTCGGTGGTCAGCGGCCCGGTGTAGCCGGTGGGGCGCAGGCCGGTGGAGACGATGATCGCGGCGTCCTTGACGGCCGACTCGACGTCGTTGGTCGATCCGTGGTCGTGCTGGCCGCTGAGGACGTCGATGGCGCGGCCGGCGAGCCCGGACCGCATACGGATCCAGGCTGCGTCGTGCTCGGCGGGGAACGGGACCGGGAGGATGGAGTGGGTCTGGCCGCCCCTCATCTCGGTCATGTGGACGTCGGCCCGGAGCACGGTGCAGCCGATCATGTGCCCGACGACCGCGTGCGCGGCCTCGTGTCGCGCGCACGACTCAGGCCCCCGCGCACGGCGGGTGCCCTCCGCCCACTGGGGGTGACGGTCCTCGGCGTAGGCGAGCACCTTCTCGAGGGTCGCGCCGCTGTCGACGTTGGCGATCACCCAGGTCGCGTACGACTCCCCGTACAGGCCGGACAGGCGAAGCCACGCAATGCGCAGCGGCGCCGGGATCCCCTCGAGCTCGGCGTGGTGGGCGGTTCGGGCCGAGACGAGCTGCGCCGGCCGCCGCGCCGCGAGCGCCGGCCCCGCGGCCTGACGTCTCGTGATGCGGCGGATCATCTTGAATCGGGTGAGCGCGATGAGCACGATGCCGGCGACGGCCACCAGTGCGGCCTGGTCTGCGGGTGCGGCGTCGGCGTAGAGCTGGATGAGGGAGGGGATTGCCGGGGCGATGCCGAGCCAGATCGCGCACAGCAGGACCGAGGTCACGACGGCCACCAGATAGGCGTCGCACCACCCGGCGGCGGAGCGCCAGCCGCGGCGCAGCGCGTGGGTGGTTCGGGCGATCAGGCGGGGCATCGGGCGCTCCTTGGTGCTCGTCGCGATCGTGGCCGGGATCATCGAGTACCTGTTGCGGTCAGGACCTCGGCGATGGGGCGGCCGCACGCGGTGCATCGCTGCCTCGGACCCTGGTTGGCTGTGTCGATGCAGTCCTGGCACCAGTTCGCCGTCTCGATCTGGGTGCAGTGGCTGCAGGCCACCTGGACCCGCATGTCGGCTGGCCCTTCACACTCCCTGTCCTCCAGCCACCCGACGTCGGGATAGAACCGGTGGGCGACCCGCTGGCACAGCCAGGACACTCGGCGCTCGAGCGGGGGGCGCGAGCGCCACCATGCCGTGGCGAGGTGTCGTCCAATGAGTGCAGTGAGGTAGCTCATGACGAACCCGACGACGGTGCTGAGCCATAGCTCGGCGTCGGTCCAGCGGGCGAGGAGGACGCCGCCGGCAACACCTGAGGCGGTCACGGCCAGGAGGTGGAACATGGCCCAGGTGGGGCCCATCGGAGCGGGCAGGCGGATGCGGAAGCGCTGGACGTAGACCGTGTCGACGGGCAGCGCCCGGGGGCGGCGCGTGGTGGGCATGGGTGCTCCTGGTCAGTGGGTGGTCGACTTCGCGCGGCAGGCGTCCAGAACTTGCTTGGTCGCGTCGTGCTCGGCGGGGGTGACCCACAGGCCGTATTCGGCCTTCACGCGGACCTGGGTGGCGACGTACTCGCAGCGGAACGCCTTGTGGGGTGGGAGCCAGGTCGCGGCGTCGCCGTCGCTCTTGGCGGCGTTGGTGGGGCCGTCGACGGCGATCAGGTTCGCCGGGTCGTTCGCGAACCGCAGACGCTTGTCGGCGCTCCACTGCTGGGCGCCCTTCTGCCATGCATCGGACAGGGCGACGACGTGGTCGATCTGCACCGCGGTGGAGGTGGCCTGGCCGCGAGTGAAGTCGATGCGGGTGCCGGTGTAGGGGTCCTCGAGCTGACCGGAGTCCACGACACAGTCCGAACCGTCCTCGAGCGTGACCTCTGTCAGGTCGCGGTGCAGGATCTCGTCGCGGGTGTGGCAGCCGTCGTCGTCGAGGTCGGCCCATCCGTCGCCGAAGAGCGCGCGGGCGTATCCGGTCTTGGGGGCGCGTCCCTTGACGTCGAGCTGCTCGAGCTCGGCGCGTGCGTGGGTCACGCTGGCCGATGCCCGGATGGCGTCCGCCGGCCCCGTGACAGCGTCTCGCCCGATCTCGGTGAGATCGAGCGACGTGACCGCGGTGCGCAGCGCCGGGGAGAGCATGACAAGCAGCCCGATCGTCGCTGCGACGAGCGTGAGGACGGCGCGGAAGCGGGTCGTATGGCGGCGCGTCATCGTCCGTCCTCCGCTCGGCCGGTAGCGGTCCGCTGGGCGCGTGCTGCCATCTGCCGGTGGACGATCTGCGCGATCCCGTAGGCGATGCAGATCGTGGCCGCGGTCATCAGGAAGCCGAACGGCATCGAGTAGCCCATGCCGCGCGTGAGGACTGAGACCGCGGCAGCGGGAATGAGCACCGCCGGGGTGAAGATGCTGACGGTCGTGTCGTTGCGCTTCACAGGGTTCGGCTCCTCTTGATGGTGGGTTCGTCCGCTGCCTCGTGGCGCACCAGAGCCGCGAGCGCCGCTGTGGCGAGGGCGGTCTCGATGGCGAGGCAGAGCCAGTTCGTGGCGGTGGTGGGGATGCCGTCGCGTACCCAGATCACGGCCCAGGCAGGGGCTGCGGAGGCCGCGAGGGCGGCGGTGAGGCAGAGGGTGTCGCGCAGGGTGCCGGCGTCGTCCTTGAGTGCGCTGATGAGCGCGTAGGTGGCGACGGCGACGGTGGCGAGGGTGGTGCTGGCAGCCCACAGCAGGAGGGCAGCGTCAAGGGCCGCGCTCGCGATGCTGAGTGCTGTTGCTTCCATGCCTAGAGAAGGTGCAGGCGTGGGTGTCGTTGTTACCCGCCCGGTGGCGACGTGGGGCGTACACCGCAGGGGGAGGCGGTCAGATGTCAGCTGCGGCGCCGGCTCCGGGCGGTGAAGTGCTCGGACCAGCGAATTCTGCGGTCCCGGAGCCGTGGGTGGAACTCGACGAACCAGATGTCGTCGTCGGGCACGGCCTGGACGAGACGGACGTCGGCGTCGAGGCCGGAAGCGGCTGCGAGTCGGTGGAGCGTCGTGCCGCGCGTCGTGCTGGTCGGGCGTTCCGAGGTGGGCGGTGTAGCCGTCGCGCCGGTCGCACATCCAGGTGGCGAAGGCGTCCTCGAGCTGCGCGTCACCTTGGCAGGAGCGGAGCGCGGTGCAGGGAGAACGGGCTCATGCGGTTCCCGTCTCGCCGCGGGGACCGGGGGCGTCCGTTCCGGGCGTCCCCTGCTTAGCGAGCTTGTCGATCTGGTCGGGGCGGAAGCCGGACCAGTGGGTGTCGCCGGCGACGACGACTGGGGCCTGCAGGTACCCCAGGGCGCGCACCATCGCCAGAGCGTCCTCGTCATGGGTGATGTCGACGACGCGGTACTTCACGCCCTTGCGGTCCAGGGCACGGTAGGTGGCGTCGCACTGCACGCAGCTCGGCTTGGAGTAGACAACTGGGAAGTCTGTTGCATCAGATGCAACACGCCGCGGCTCGCGGGACGGCTCGTCGGGGTGGGTGGGCGCGGTGTGCACGGACACGGGGTCCTCCAAACGTGATCGTTCTGGTGGGCGGTGTGAGCTGGTCGGGCGTTGCAGGGCAACGTCGGAGCCGAGCGGGCAGGGTCAGGCAGATGGTCCAGGGGTTGCCAGCTCTGGGCCGACCTCGGGGCCGGTGCCAGCGCTGGCGGCGGCGGGACTGTCGTGGGTGTCGGGCTCGGTCGCTTGATGTGCGAGAGCACGCAGCCGACGCGCCGCTGCACAGTGCCCCTCGCGCTCGAGGACGACGGCCGAGGCCGTGCACGCGACCGCAAACCGTGCGGGGTCGCGGTACGCCGGCGGGCGACCGGGCGCCACGTCATGGATGAGGCTCATGCTGACCTCCGGGTCAGGGGCACCAGCTGCGCGAGGTTGTCGTCATCGAGGCCGGCAGGCGGCTTCCACCCGGCAGCCGCTGCACGTGCACGGGACCTCGCGGCCGCGGCGCGCTCGCCCGCGGTCGCCTCGGGTGGGGCCTGGTCCCAGAGGCGCTCGTACGCGTCAGCGACCGCGGCGGCCGTGGACGCCTTGACGGTCCACGGGCGGCGGGTGTGCCGCCGAGCGGTGTGCAGCAGCGGGTCGAGGGCCTGACGGTCGACGCCGGCGGCCGCAGCGATCCTGGGCACGGACCATCCGGTGGCGACCAGTGCACGAACGCGCAGCGCGGTGGTGCGCGCGTGGACCCGTGACCCGCGGGCAACGACGTCGAGCGTCGGAGCGACCTTGAGGATGGCGGCCGCGGTGTCGCGGCGCACCCGCCGCGACGGGACACGGGTGCCGTCGGGTCGCGTCACGCCGTACATCAACTTCCACAGCGACCCCCGCGCGACGCCGGAACGCTGCGCGAGGGTCTTGAGCCCGATGCCCGCCGCGGCGAGACGGCGCACATGCTCGCGGACGGGTTCCGCGTCGACGAGGTCGGTGCGGCCGTACGCCAGCCGGCGTGCGCGGTCGGACTCGTACACGCTGTTCGCGTCTGCGCAGGGCCTGCAGCGGCACCGGTCGAGGACGTAGCAGGCGTGGGAGCCGTGCTCGTGGTGGGCGACCTTGTGCAGGCAGGGCTTCGGGGTCCGGTCGACGACGCGCTCGCGTTCGGCGCGTCGGCGGGCAGCCTCCCGCTTCGCCCGCCACCTGTCGCACGAGTGCTGGCGGCCCGCGAAGTCGGCCACCGCGGTGGACCGGTACTCCCCGTGCCAGCCGCAGTCGCACCAGGCACGCACGATGGTGCTCATGCTGCAGCCCGCTTCCGGGCGAGTTCGGTCGTCGCGCGCTCGGCTCCGAACCGGACGGGGCCCCGCTGCGGCCCGTCGAAGTTCACGGTGGGGTGATCCATGCCGCGCTCCTGTCCGATCGAAGGGAATTCCCTGTCGTGATCGGAAGGTGCATGCGGGCGGTCGTCTGTGACCGCACTGGGCCTAGAAACCCGAACGTCCGCGGCCGGTGATGCTCGGGGACCAACCCGAACACCAGAACTCCGGCTCGCGGACGACGGACCAGGGCGGGTACCACCCCGATTCCTGGTCCGGGGAGTCGGACGAATCCGACCCCCCCGATTATAGGGGCGCGTGCTCAGCTGCCTGCGGCGGCCGCCACGCCCAGCCGCTCAGTTGCCGCTCGGGCGGTGGCGGACCATGACGTGCTCGGTGGCGGGGTCCACGAGTCGCCGCACGGTGAGAATCCCCAGGTGGCGCTCGCAGGCGAGGGTGGTCCAGTTCCCGGCGCCGCCCAGGATGTTGTAGGTCGCGTGGTTGGTGCATCGGTTCGCGCCGCAGTGGATGCTGCGGTCCTTCTTGCTCGCGGTCATGGTGCTCCTCTGGCTGGCGGAGGCGGTGTGTCACGCGCTCCGAGGTCGGGTGTACGCGGGAGCGGAGCGGTCGATCTGGTCGCGCAGCCAGGGCTGGCAGGTGGGCCAGTGCAGGACGAGCGAGGGCAGGTTCAGCCTGTTCACGGCGTCCCAGATGGTCTCGGGGTCTTCGTCGGTGGTCAGGACGAAGACGTCGGGGCGTGCAGCCCGGTCGGCGGTGATGAGGTGGGCGGTGGCGGGCACGACGAGGACGAACGGGGCCTCGCGCCACTGGTCGCCGGCGTCTTCGGGGTTGAGCCAGGTGACGCCGTCGATGTGGGGGTGGTCGTCGCCGAGTGCGACGCCGAGGGGTGTGCCGTCTCGTCGGGCGGCGCGGGTCCAGTTCCAGGGGGCGTCGGCGTAGCCGGCGAGGCGGTGGGTCGCTGCGGTGGCGACCGCGGCAAGCAGGGTGCGTGCCTTGCTGGTCGACCAGGTGGGGCTGGCTGCGCAGGCGTGCTGTGCGGCGTGCACGGCCTTGATCACCTCGACCGGGTCGATGGCGTCAGCGGGGTCGATGGGCTCGTGCTGGTATCGACCGGGCACGACGCGGTCGGCGAGATTGGTGCGCCCCTGCGTGGCCAGTCGGTCCAGGGCCCTGGCGTTCTCCTGTCGCAGGAGGTCTCCCGCCTGGGTGGGGGTGGCGGCGATGTGGTTGCCGCTGAACGCCGCGGTGGTGGCGTCGGTCAGGACGCCCCAGCGCGCGGCCGCGGTGGTGATGAGGTCCAGGTGGTCGTCACCCAGGACGAGGACGGAGCTGGTGGTCGCCATCGCGGTCACTCCCGGTGGTGCGGCGGGGGTGGTCAGCCTCCGCGGGTGGTTGGTAGGCACCACTATGGCCGACTGCTCCGATTCGCTCACCGGGTGTGGGGTCATGCTGCCTTGCGCATCTTCTTCGGTGGGTGGCCAGGCACCCAGTGCGCAGGCTGGCGATCCCCTTCCTGCCAGGCGGCGCCGGCCGCGATCCCCGTGTAGAAGTCGGCGCGGGCCCAGGCGTTGCAGGCCGCGAGCGCCGGGCAGTCCGCGCACACCCGTAGCAGCGGCTTGGCTGCTTCGATGGCTTGGGCCTGGGTGGTGGCGGTGGCGTGGGCGGCTTCCTGGGCGTTCCACAGGTCGCGTTCGTACTTGCACGCGGGCTCGTGGATCTCGGCGGCCGCGGCGCTGGCGAGGATGGTTCGGCTGCGGCTCACAGTGCCTCCTGTCGACGGCGCTTGATCTTGTGGATGGCGGTGGATGCGGTGACGGCGATCAGGGCGGCGACGACGCACGCAGCGATGACGAGTCGGGCGAGGTCGAGGCCGGCGCCGTCGGTGTGCGGGATGGGCACGAGAGGGTTGGCCTCGGCAGGCACGAGGATGTTGTGCTCGACGAGCCAGGCGACGCCCTTGAGCCAGATCAGGCCTGCGGAGGCCGTGATCGCACCGAAGACGGTGATGGCCACGCCGATGAGGGCCCACTCGTCGTCGGGGCTGATGCCGTTGGTGGTCTGGTTGTTGCTCATGCGTCTTCCTCGGGTCGGCGGGTGGGCACGGGGGTGTCTGCGGGGGCGGGCGTGTTGCCGGCGGTGAGGACCGTGCGGGGGCGGGTCTGGTAGTTCATGCGTGGTCGCCCTCGGGTGAGGTGGATGCCCGCCGGGCGAGGACTGGTGTGTCGTCGGGCAGCGAGACGGCGCCGAACTCGTCGCCCTCGGCGCGGTAGTAGATGGCGAGTGAACCGGGGGCGAGAGGGTCGTCCTCCGGGGCCTCGTTGACGAACACCCACTGGTCGTCGACCTCGATGAGGTCACCGATCTCGAGGTGGGCGGGCGGGGTGGGCGTGGCCTCGTCGTAGTCGGCGTAGGGGTCGTCGCTGCCCCAGTTGTTGGCCTCGTCGGTGTCCCAGGGCAGCTCGTCGTCGAGGCCGTAGTTGCCGGAGTCCGCGGCGCGCTGGCCGGCGCGGGCGGCGGCATGGTCGTCACCGTCGTCGCCGTGCGCGCTCTGCAGTCCGAGCATGACCAGTGCGGAGGACGCGCGGCGGCCGTCGATCTTGCCCTTGCGGTTGGCGGCTCGGGCCACAGGGTCGAGGTCGGGGCGGGCTTCGGCCAGGACCCACTCGGTCTCGGCGTAGTCGCGGAAGCGCAGCGGCTCGCCGTCGCCGCGCTCCTCGGGGGCAGGATGAGCAGTCGCGGGTGGCGGGCCTCCTTGGGCATGAGCGCCGCGCGCAGCTGGCCCTGCTCGCTGTCGTCGGGGGCGGTCATCGACGGGAAGCGGTAGCACTGTGCTTCGACGGGGCGGCCCGCGCTGTTGGTGGTGACGGCGCGCTGACGGGCAGAGTTCGGGATCGTGACGCCCAGCGCTCGGGAGTTCCACATCATCTCGGCGCCGTGCGGGTCGAGGCGTCCGACGGAGATCCGCTCGCCCATGTTGGAGCGGGCCTCGCCACCGCCGTCGCCGAAGAGCGCGACGTCGGGACCTGCATGGTGACGATCAGGTGCACGCGGGCGGTGCGGGCCAGGCGCAGCAGTGAGGTGTACCAGCGCATCAGCGGCGGGCGCGGCTTGTCGCCCTTCTGCTTGATCTCCTCGTACCAGCCGGTGAGCTCCTGGATCGTCTCCGACCATTCGTCGAGCACGACCATCAGCGGCTCGAAGTCCTCGATTCGGGCGTCGCCGGACTTCACCAGGTCGTACCGGTGCTTGGCGAGCTTGTAGGCGCGGTAGACGACGGCGACCTGCTGCTCGATCGAGGTGGCCACGACCTGCACGTTGGGCCAGGTGATGTGGTTGAGGAACTCGATGCCCTTGCCATCCGCGATCCACACGGGCCACCCGTACTGGGTGATCTTGCCGACGATCGCGTGGGTGGTGGAGGTCTTGCCCGAGCCCGTGCCACCGCTCATGAGCATCTGCGGCACACGAGCCGGGTACCAGTACAGCTTGTTGCCGTCCTCGTCGATCGCCTTGAGGATCGCGACGTCGTCGTAGTTCGCAAGCAGGTCGTCGACGTTCTCGGGCATGTCCGTGGGCAGCCAGATGCTGCCGGGCAGGGACGGGCGCTGCTCGAAGCGGGCCAGGTCGTGCTCCAGGTCCCACTGGGTGCGCCAGCGCCCGGGCATCATCGTCGAGATCGTTCCCTCGATGCGGTTGCGGTACCCGCCCGTGGCCATCTTCACCGCGGCCCCGTGCGACACGGTGATGGAGCGCAGCTGCTCGCCTGTGGCTGCAGCCGGCTCGGGCGAGGGACTCGCACCCTCCACCGGCTTCTCGACCCGCTCGCCGGCGAGCATCCCGTTCTTGTAGGTCGTGACCTTCGTGCCCTGCTCGGTCTTCTCCGCCAGCTCGTACTCCACGACCTGCGCGGTGGGCCCGATCAGATTCGTCAGCGCCTCCTCTGCCCGCTCGACCGCGGCAGGCTTCGCGGCCGCCTCCACCACCGGCGCGCTGGTGTCGAGCACGACCACCAGGAAGCACTGCTTGAGCTTGTGCTTGGCGACCGTGTACCGGCCGCCGAGGCGGATCGCGAGCGTGCCCAGGATCTTGGGCACCAGCTCGATGCCGCCATCGAGGATCCCTGGGGCGTAGTGGATGCGGATCTTGCGCGGCACGCCGGGCCAGCCCGCGCTCCAGTGGCTCATGATCACCGTTCGCCGGTCCAGGCGGTGCGCGCCGATCGTCGGGGCGAGCGCCTCGAGCGTGCGGTCCTCGAGCTCGCGGCGCGTCTTCTGCCGAGCCCCCAGAGTCGTGACGGTCGCGCCGACGGCCAGTCCCCGCCGGCGCACGGCGCGACCAGGTCGCTGTACCCGGCGATGGACGCGGCAGCTCCGGTCGCGACGCCTGCGGCCGACCACAGCACCCCGTTGCGCCAGTGGGTCTGCCTACGCGCGGGAACGCGAGCCGCAGGCGCCTCCACTCGCTCCGCCCCGGTGGCCGGCTTGCCCGTGGTGCGCGTCTTCGTCTGAACCGGCATCCCTCATCCTTCATGCCGCTGGTTGCGTCTATCCACGGAAGGTGCGCGCGCGGGCCTCGCTGTTACCGGCCTGCGGGAACGAACCCGCCGCGATCACCACGGACCGAGGCATCCCGGACCGGTGTCGAAGTGGTGTGGCCGGTGCTGAGGGTCAGTGGCCTCGGCGGTGCGAACCAGCACGGCGGCCACCCGCCGCCAGACCACGGCGGGCAACCCCCAACAGGCACGGCAACAGAGGTAATAGAGGCAATCGGCGGTTGGTCGCTTGACGTGCTTCCTAAACTCGGAGCCGAGGCATGGTTCTCCGCGAGGTTCTGACTCGGCACCGAGTTCAGTCGCCCGCCCACGAGTAGTTCCCAGCACGTCGCAGCAGCAGCAAGCGGGCCAACCAGCCACCAGGCATCCGCGAGTACGCCCCCCCCCCCCCCCCCCCGCGCGGCCACCCTCCCCGCGCGGCCACCGCGCAGACGCAGCACCGTCGCCACCGTGCCCCCCCCTGTTCCCCACCAGCATTCCGACCGCCACACACCGGTGTGCCTCTGGTGACACCAGTGGTGCGCCCTCCCCGGCCCGGTCCGGCCGGTCCGGGCCGGTCTGCCCCGACGGCCCACGCAGGCCGACGACCCGAGCACTCTCACGACGTCGTGGGGTCGCGCGCTTCGCAGCGGGGCCAGGCGTGTGCACGCGCGGCCAGACCGCCCCCACCGGTCCGGACCAGCCCCCACCGGTCCGGACTGCCCCGGCGACTCCACTGGCCGCAGACTTCGAGAGCCCGTGCCAGACCGAACCCCGGGCTGGCCTGGCCCGGGCAAGACTTCTCCGCCCACCGGGCAAGACACCCGGCCCAGGCCGAACACCAGTCCGCCCCCCTTGCCCGACTGGTCTGGGCAAGAGGGGCGGAACACGCCCGGTCCGACGATCGGACCTGACCGGGCCAGGCGCGGTCAGGCGGCCCGGCGCTCCCGGGCGTCCTCATCTGCGCCGTCCACGCCAGCGAGGCCCGCCGCCTGACGGGCGAGCTTGCTCAGCCGATCAGCTCGGGACGCCCCACACCCCAGCGCATCCTGGATTACCCGACGCGACACCGGCCCGCCGCCGTTCTCCGCGTCGAGCCTCCGGATCTGCTCGATCGCTGCCTGGTCGTCGGCGGTCGCAGGCCTGCTCGCACTGGCGCCGACCCTCGGCGTGCTCCCGCGCTCGCCTCCGGCCTGGACCGGCGAGCGGTCCGACACCGTGCCCATGGTCCGCGGCCTGCCCACCGTGGCGGCCTGAACCGGCGCAGCGATCGCCTGCACGACAGTCTGCGTCCCACCCCGAGCGACGGCCTGGCCCGCCGGCGCGGTCTGGCCGTCACCGGCGCTCGCGGCCTGCGGCCCGACGGCCTGAGCGGCTGCCTGGTGGGTCGGAGCTGCGGTCGGGCCGGCGGCCTGGGCTGGCCCGGTGGCCTGCTGGTCGGTGTGCGCGTTGGCCCGGCCCGTGGCCCGCTCGGCTGCCTGGACCTCCGCCTGCCCGGTCCGGCCTGCGGTCTGGTCAGCTGCCTGGTCCGTGTCCGGTCCGCCGGTCTGGACCTCCGCCTGCCCGGTCCGGCCTGCGGTCTGGTCAGCTACCTGGTCCGTGTCCGGTCCGCCGGTCTGGTCCGCCGCCTGGTCCGCGTCCGGTTTGCCGGCCTCACTGGCCAGGTGGTGGCCCGGGCGGTCCGGGACGACGTCGTGCCCGGTCGCGTGATCGGGGGTGGCCCGTTCGGCGGGCTGGGGCTTGCTCGGCGCAGGCGTGGTGGTCTGGCCGGTGGTGTCGCCACGCTCGCGGCGGCCCATGCCGGCGAGCACCTCGACTCCGAGGGCGAGGGCGATGGGCGGCCAGACCGCGACGGCGCGGGCCACGAGCGTCGGTTCGGCGGCGGCGATGTTCGCGGCGAGGCTCGCGGTCAGGCCCAGCAGCAGCATCACCCATGCGAGTCGGGGCGGGCGGCGTCCGGCCTTCGTCTCGGCGAGGATCACCGCCGCCGGTGCGGCGATGGCGCCGTCGATGCTCAGCGGCAGCAGGATCGCCGACAGCTCGCTCTCGCCGGCTTCGCGTGCGACGTGCTGGACGTGGGTGAACGAGATGACCGCGGCGGTGACGGCCACGATCGCGATCCCGAGCCGGGCGGTGAAGCGGCCTGGGGTGCGGTTCACGGGGTGCCTCCTGTATCGGACGGGGCGGTGCTGGCTGGGGTTGGGTGTCGCGCACGGTCCGTCACCGGTGGTGGGCCGCGCAGGGGGGTGCTGGCTTGCCGTCACAGGTCCGGCAGGGTCGGCGCGATGCACGCGTCGTAGTGCCGTGCGGACAGCTGCTCGCCGTCGCAGGCGGGGCACAGCGCGTCGTCGGGCGGGTCGATCGCACGCACGATGCGCAGGAGGTCGGTGGCGGGCACGCGTCGGGCAGCGAGGTGCTGGATCTGCGGGTCCAGCTCCTCGGCGAACGTGACGTGCAGGGACCACTCCCCCGGATGCAGCCAGTCGTCCCACACGACGCGCTCCACGGTGCACTCGAGGGACATGCCAGTGGCCTGCCGGGTGCTGCCGGCCGCGGTGTGGTTCCAGGCGTACAGCTCGAGCTCGATCCGGTCACCCGCGTGGCACGGGGCCTGGGGCCGGAGCAGAACCAGGGCCGGCGGCGCCTGGGCGTGGCGCTGGTGGGGTCGGGTCGTGGTGTGCATGGTGACCTTCCGGGGTGGGTGAACGTCTCTGTTCACGGAAGGTGCATGTCGGACGCTGGCTGTTACCGCACGGGCGTAGATCGCCAGGTCACGAGGCACCGCCGGGCGGTCGTGGGCCCTCGGACACAGGTCGGGCCCAGGAGGTGCTCCTCCTGGGCCCGAGCGTCAGTGCCTGGCTTCGTCGCGGTGGTTGTAGACCGTCATGACGAGGTTGGTGATTCGCACACCGGACTTGTCGAGGTCGGGGTAGCGGTGCTGCACCTGGGTCTTGAGCCACCCGAGCGCGTCGCCCTCGAAGCCGCGGGAGCGTCCGAGGACGCTGCTGACCTGGTAGCCGTGCTTGGACCCGACGGTCATCGAGTGCCCGTTCGACAGCTGGATGTCGAACTTGACCTTCTTGCGGTCCCACCGCTGTCCCTTGGCGGCGGAGCGCAGCCGGGAGACGATCGTGGCGTTGGCCTGCTGACGCCCCTTGGCATCACGCGTCTTGGGGGCGGTGAACTCGTACTGGCGGGTGCCGCCGGCCATGGGCGTCATGGACTCCGAGAACCGGCCCGGGCGCGGTCTGCGCGGAGGCTCCGCAGGGACCCGGGTGCCGCCGCCGGCGGACGACTTGGCGCGCACGGCGACCACGTGCCCGTCCTTGCCGCGACGACGAGCCGGCGGGGCGGCGATACGCCCCCGTTCGTGTAGCTGCGTCACCGCGCCGCGGTAGGCCTCGCCGGAGGTCTCCCCCGACAGAATCTTGCGGATCATCCGGGGAGAGCGGTCGAGCATCCGCGCGAGCTCGGCGACGCTCACGCCGCGGCCGCGCTGGCGGCGCAACATGTCCGCGACGCTCATCGCCTCATCGCTCGGTGGTGCCACGGTCGCTCACCTCCTGGTTCAGGTGCCGAACCTCATCAGCGGGGTACGGCGCGGCCTGGCCGTCGTCGAACACGATCAGGACGCGGTCGCCGGCGACTCTCTCGATGGTCCCGTGATGGTTGGGCTCGGTCCCCGTGGTGGCGCGCATGTACTCGCGCATCTGGGCCAGGTAGGGGCCGGTGGCGTAGACGCGATCACCGGGCTGAAGGTCAGACATCACTCTCCCACCCGGGCACGCCGGCGGCTTCGGCCTTGGCGCGCAGCTCGTTGCGGGCATGGAGGTCTAGGGGCGTTGGCACGTCGTGCAGGACACCCTTGAGACGCAGTCGTCCGACGCGCCCGTCGTCGCCGCCGTCGGGCTGGTCGACGGGCTGGGCCCAATTCGGCACGACGCTGGAGTAGATCGCGTCGCCGTTGATGCCGATCAGGGTGGCGGGGTCCATGGCCAGGACTCCGCCGGGGTAGGTCGGAGTCGCCAGCGGGGACAGCAGTACCCGACTGCGGGCGCGGGCCCAGACCTGGGCAGCGAGCTCCGGCCGGTAGAAGGCAAGCTCGCGCGCGTTGTGCTCTCGTCCGGGCATCTCGTAGGTGAACGCATCGCCGTAGCGCTGCACGGTCTTCTCGTAGGCCTGCGGCACGTCGTCGATAGACCAGACCGTCACGGTGCGACCTCGCAGGCGGGACGCGAAGTTCCCGATGGTCTGGATCAGCATGGACCGCAGGGCCGCGGCGACCGCGCGACGCACCTGCGGCTCGATGTCGGGGCGGGCGTTGACGCGCTCGCGGGCGCGGGTCATTCGGTCGGCGAAGGTGTCCAGGACACGGCTCTTCCTGAAGGTGACGCCCTCGAGCGGCTGGACGAACCATCCGGCGTCGAGCGCGGTCTTGACCTCGACGGCGTCCGCCCAGGTCTCAAACGTCGTGCCAGGGCGGTTCGGGTAGTGCCAGCCGTCGTCCCGCCTGGCGCGCTTTACGCCGAGCAGGCCGACGTGCTGCCAGCCGTCCGGGATAGTGAAGCGCACGTAGTACCGCGCGCGAGCGTACGGGTCACGGTCCAGGAGATCGGCGGCCGCGGCGCCGTTGAGTCGGTGCGCCGGCATGGTGCCCAGCTCACGGCAGCACGCGGCGTACATGAACCGGCCGTCGACGTAGGAGAACGTCTCCAGCTGGGGCGTGGCCTTGGCGTCAAACAAGGCAAGGCAGTCCCCGCAGTCGCACCGGTCAGGGCCGGTGGTCAGGTGCTCGACGCGGTGCTGCCCGGCGGTGAAGTGCAGCTCCTCGGCGATGTCCTTGGGCAGGGGCTCGAGCTCGAACGGCTCTCCGCCCACGACCGGGCCCTTGCCGCCAGGCCGCCGGCCGCCGATCGTCTTCGGCAGGGACAGCGCCCACGCGTTCGCGCCAGTGCTGGCCGGCGTCAGCGCCATCACGGCGTGTGGGATCGCGTCGGCCAGCACGCGCGCGGTGACGTCCCACGCGTCGCGTGCCTGCATCGGGCTGAGGTCGCTGGTGGAGAACCACTCCTCCACCGTGCGCACCTCGAGCGGCTCCCCGGAGACCTCGTTGACGAACCTGCCGGTCACCGGCTTGTTCAGCCAGTGCCCGCTGGCCTTCCACCCCGGGGTCTTGACGATCAGCCAGTGCCCCTTGTCGCCCGGCTCCACCTCGGGCACGGCACCGGTGAGCATGATCCGCTCAGCGCCCATGGCGTGCGCGGTGTCCAGCAAGTCAGCCAGGTTCGGGAACTTGCGGCGCTCGCCGACCTTGGGCCTGATGCTCGCGCCGCTGTCGGTGACGCCGCGGCCGGTCTTGTAGTCCAGCCACGCAGTGCGCTTGGGCCTGTAGTCAAAACTGATGGGCCGCATGGTGTGCCGACCTCCTGCTCGGTCCGGATGCTGCAGTCACGGTAGACGAGGCCTCCGCCAATCCGGTGCCGCTGTGGGGGCATCGCGGGGCGGTGTCGTCAGGACCCGAGCGCACGGCGCTGACGACGCTCCACGTGCGGCGCGGAGGGGAACAGCAGCAGCCCGGGGTCCTCGACGCTGAACCGTGCGGCGGGGTACAACTCGGCGACCGTGATGAGGTTCTTGACGAAGGTCTCTTTGAACTTACGCGGCCGCGAGAACTGCCCTCCGAACTGCACGGCGAGGGACGGCCAGGGCACGAGTGTGGACCCGCTCATGTAACCCAGGCGGTGGGTGAGCCAGGTGTAGATGTCCAGCCGCATGGGGGCCCCGCGCAGTGCTCGCAGCGCTCGCAGGTCCACCGGCACGGGGGCCTCGATGATCGACGAGAAGAACGCCTCGGAGAGGGTGACGGTGTTGTTCCAGAGCACGCCCTGGTCCTCCCCCACGTCGTCGTGGGCGGGCAGCCACAGGTCGAACGAGGAGGCCACGGTGAAGTGCTCGCCGTGCACGTGCGTGTTCTCGCCTGCCTTGCGCACCTGCTGGACCTGCATGGTGGCGCCCACGAGTCGGTAGATCTGGTCCTTGAGGCGCTTGGCGTCGCGTCCGTTGTGGCCCAGTCCCAGCCGCTTCATGAAGTCGTTGAAGGACCGACCGACGTCCAGACACGGGCTCTGGGTGCGTACGGCCTCGGTCGCCATCCACGACAGCACGTAGCGCGGCAGGGCGCCGAAGGGGTACCCGTCGCTGGTCGTGCCGTCGGTGGCGACCAGGGTGGCGGGCCGCACGACGAGGGCGAGGTCGCCGTTGCGGCGTTCCCACCGCGATACCGGGCCCGGGTCGGTGTAGGGCAGCGCCAGCTGGGTCCAGATTCGTGCGGCGTACCCGATCTCGCCGGCGTCAGCCGCGCGCTGGTTCTCGATCGCGAACTTCGCGTCCACGACGTTGCGCTGACGCGAGGTGATACGCAGCTGGGTTCGCTTGGCCTCGGGCAGTTGAGGCGGCAGGACTCCCGGCAAGGGGACGACCTCCCGGTCCCCCGCCTCACCCGTGTCGGCGGCATGTTCTCGCGCGAGGGACACCAGGCCCGCGGGGAGGTCGTCATGGGTGTCCCGCTGCTGCACGGTCTCGGTGGGCGTCGTCATGACGACTTCCGCTCGCTGGCGGCCATGGTGCGCACTCCAAACCTCGGGTTCTCCGTCGTGTTCGGAAGGTGCACCCCGGGGGCCCGTTGTTACCCGCCGCCCGCTACGAGTTCAGAGCAAGCCCACGACGGGCTAGCCCAGCGGCGGGCGGGCGCGCTGTCGCGGCACCACGAAGTGGGTGCCGATGCGATCTCACGCGGACAGGACAGGTGTGGGCTCGTGCGGTGTTCGCCGTGCTCGGGTTGAGGGTTGTCCCCAGATTCACAGGCATCCCGGCCACGACTACAGGAAGTTTTCTACAGGAGAGAACTACAGGGGCACCGTCGAAAACAGGGCCTGACCTGCAGAAATACCTAGGGGGGCGCCCCCAGATACACACGCGGCGCGCCCCCGGATACACACGGGCAACCGAGCAACTGCGCCCCCATCAGGACCACTCCGCGAGCCATGCGCCCCCAGATACACACACGCTGACCTGCGCAAACATGACGCGCGCCCCCGGATACACACACCCTTGCAGCACCCAGGCGAGCGCGCCCCCAGATACACACGGACAAGCGGCAACCTGAGTTGACACCTGTGGATTACTGCTGCCCGCGGCACGCCTGCCCCGAGGACGGTAGAGCTCGGCGAACATTTCGATGCCCGACACGCCGGGACCGGTACCGGCCCCACTCCCCCGCTGCTGGCATGCTCACCGTCATGACCAGCACCAATGACCGCGCGGGCAAGGCCCGAGGCGACTTCACGGTGCCCCAGCCAAAGCTCGACGGCAACCGTGTGGCTCTGCGAGGGCGCGTGACGCCTGACCAGCACCAGAGGGCTCATCGCGCTGCGGCGCGGCGCGGCCTCTCTCTCAGTGACTACCTGGGGTCTCTGATCGACGCCGACACGGCGACCGCGACCCCCCGCCGAACCGCACAGGAGACTCTCGACATCCCTGCATAACCGCATAAAAGCAAGCGGCCCGGCCCCCGAAGGGGCCGGGCCAGAATCCGAAGTCCACCACCCTCATGCTTGCCGGCCGAGGTGATGGGCCCCGATCGACGCACCCTTTGGGGTCCGTCGCACTATCTAGGAGCGATCATACCCACCCCCACTGCCAGTGTCGGCGACACGCCGACATTCGCACGCTCAGCCGCACCCACCCCCCGGGAGCAGTGGACAGCGACCGCAGCGGCCATCGCCGGCCGCGCTCGCGTCCGCATCGGCACCCGCGGGCGCCGCAACGGGCAGTGGACCGTGTCGTACCACACCAAGCACGAACAGCCCCTGACCAGCCGACTCCCCCTCAACGGGCCCGCCGCCCCCCTCATCTACGGCGACGACGGCTGCTGCCAGACCCTCTGCCTCGACCTCGACACCACCAACGCCACCGCCGACGACGTCACCAGCGAAGCCGCCCGCCTCACCGCCTGGCTCACCGAGTGCGGCGCGCGCACCTTCGCCGACATCTCCCCCAACGGCGGCCGCCACATCTACATCCCCTTGCGCGACCGACTCCCCTACACAGCCGCGCGAGAGCTCGTCGAGGCACTCCAGCTCATCTTCCCCACGCTCGACCCCAGCCCTCACCGCTCCATCCAGTCCGGATGCATCCGCACCCCCGGATCCCTGCACAAGAGCGGCCAGGCCTACCAAGAGCTCACCACCCTGCTCCCCGACGTCGTCGACCTCCTCGAGCACCACCGCAACTCCCCCGACGTCGTCCAGACCATCCAGACCCGCCTGCGCCCCCAGATCCACCACCTGCACGTCCAGCGCGCCCCTGAGACGCACACGGGCCTCGCGGACACCCACATCAGCACCGCCCGCGACGGCCGCATCAGCCAGCGCATCCTCGACATCGCCCGCAACGCGACCTACGACCCCACTCGCTACCCCTCCCCCTCCGAAGCTCGCGCCGCCGTCATGACCGCCGCCGTCGCCGCCGGCTGGAGCCTCACCGACGTCGTCACCCGCCTCGAGGACGGGCGCTGGCGCGGACTCGCATCCCTCTACGCCCACCACCAGGACACCCGACGCCGCATCCTTCGCGACTGGCGCACCGCGACCACCCACGTCAGCGCCCACCCACCCGCAGGCCCGCAGGTCAGACCCGCAGCAAGCCCACGGCCAGCCCATGTCCGCAGATCCAACACAAGCGAGCCTTCTTCACAGGGGGGGTACCCACACCTCGAAACCACAGGCCTCCAACCGGGCACCCACCAAGCCATCCGCACTTGGCGGGCAGCCCTCCGCGCCACCGAACACCACCGCTTCCCCGGGCGCGCGGGCCGAAGCAGCCGCATACTCCTGCGCACCATCGCCGAGTTCGCCCACAAGAAGTCGACCACTCGCATCAACGTCGGCACCCGGGCGCTCGCTGTTGGCGCAGGGATGGACCACTCCACGGTCTCTGCGCTCCTCCACGCCTTGGCAGGTGCGGGCTGGGTGGCGAAGGTGAGCTCGGCCCTGGGAGAGAGCGCTGACGTGTGGGAGCTCGCGCTCCCGGCTGACCTGCGGGAACGCGCGGCATCTCTCCGCTGGGACAAGGGAAAGGCGCATGGGCTCCGGCCTGCTTTCCGGGTGCTGGGGCACGTTGCGGCCTTCGTGTTCGAGGCGATCGAGAGCGGTGCGGGCACCTCGGTGGCCGGGGTAGCTCGGGCCACCGGGATGAGTCGCAGTGCGGCGCACGAAGCCGTGGAGATGCTCTGCGCATGGGGCCTGGTGGAGCGCGGTGTCGTGGGGCGCCTGACCGCAAGGCCTGAGAACCTCGTGGCCGTCGCTGAGCAACTGGGCGCGGTAGAGGCCGTAGCGGCGCAGCTCGCGGCCTACCGGCGCCAGCGGCGTCTGTGGCGGATGTACCTGCAGCGACACGAGATCGCCCGCGAGGACGCGACGGATGAGCCAGAGGAGGCGTGGCGCTGGCCGTTGCTCCCCCACGGCTTGGACGAGTGGACAGTGCTGGCCGCCACAGGTCTGGCACGCACCGGTTAGAAGTGCGTCTGTAGTCCATCAGGTGACTGTCCGTTATCGGAGCTTGTGTGCGAGACGTGACTATTTGTAGGTGGCCTGGTGGTGGCTCATATACGTAGCGAGGTGGCACACCTGTTGCACACCACTCCAACAGTGGAGGGACAACAGTCTTGAGAGCAGGCGACGAACTGTGCGTCTGCGGGCCGCCACATGTGTAGCCATACCCGAACAGGTGAGCGAACGTGGTTGCCATGCAGTCGTACCAGCGGTGGAACTGCGGGCCCCAAACCAACAGAGCAGAGCCCGGGCCGCACGGAAACCACGGGCCATCAGGTGACGTAGCACCAGGCAGGCCACGGGCAGACCAGCGATGCCAAACCGTTGTCCAACCTGCGGGGCCAAATGCCCGCAAAGGGGTACACGGTGCGCGAAGGTAGCCCTACTGCTGACGCTCAGAGGTTCGGCAGAAGACGCCGAGGCACGCAGGGGCCACGAGGAAGTTGACCGCCAGCGGTCACAACGCGGCCCCGCACGGCACCTTCTAGGACCAGACGAGCACAACCAAGGAAGGCTCCGGAATGACACCAAGGCTCAGCACCGAAGAGCGCTCACGGCTGCTCGCGAGCGTGAACGAAGCGCCGGCGTGCCTGATGCTCGCCAACTTCAAGGGCGGTGTCGGCAAGTCGCTCACCACCATCCAGCTGGCCGCCGCTCTGGCACGTCTCGGCCTGCGAGTCCTCGTCATCGACTTCGACCCTCAGGCCAACGCCACGCGACGTCTCGGGATCGAGATGGACCCTGCCAACCCGATCCCCACAGCGTCCGAGGTCATCGCCGCGAACGAGACAGGCGTCGCCGAGGACGCCGTCGTCGCGTGTGGGTGGGCGGACGACGACGGGAACCCGACGGCGGAGGCGCAGCTGATCGACGTCGTGCCGGCGCGCTACGACCTGATCAACCGTGAGGGCGAAGCCGGCAACGTCGGCGCGATCCGGCGGCTCCAGAAGGCCCTCACCGGGGAGTGGCTCAAGAAGTACGACGTGGTGCTCATCGATACCAGGCCCGACCTCGGACACCTGGTGCAGATGGCCATGGCTGCCTCGAACTACGTCCTGCTGATCACTGACGCTGCGTACGACGGCATCGACGGGGCGATGAAGGTCGCGGCGTTCGTCGAGGACCACGCCGACGACCTCTACAACTCCAGCCTGCGCGTCGGGGGAGTGGTGGTATCCGGTTGGGACAACACCAACGAGGAGAAGTTCCAGCTCGAGAACCTGCGCGGGTACTTCGGCGACAAGGTCTGGGAGCTCGGGATCCCGTACACGCGGGTCGAGAACGGCGAGCAGGTCCCGGGCATTCGCAACTGGATCCCCAAGTGGAACCGCCTCAAGGAGGCAGACGGCGCAGCGGTATCCCTCAGCGCCTGGAACGACAAGAAGGCACGCGAGACGGTCGAGCTCTTTGACGTCCTCGCCGAGCGTGTCCTGCGCGAGTTTCTCACCACGGAGGTGTCGGCATGAGCGCGCCGAAGCGTAAGGCCCCCCAGGCGTCGCGACTGACGCCGAAGGTCGAACCGATCGTCACGGACCCCCACGCCAAGCCCGCGGGGGAGCCCCCGGTGCAGGCTCCCGCGTCCGAGTCGGTCACCGAGTCGGACGAGCGTGCCGAGCCGACGCCGCCGGCTCCGGCGAAGACTGCCGCGGCGACGAAGGCCAGCGCCGCCGAGCAGAGCGCACGCAAGCCGCGCAGCCCTCGCAAGCGGAAGCCCTCCACGACCGAGACGCCGGCGGAGGTCGAAGAGCCCACGACAGACGTCGACGTCGACGGCCCGTACGGTCCCGAAGACAAGGTCAAGCCGTCGAACGTGCACATCCCGGTGTTCCTCATCGACCCGGTCGAGGCGCGCTGCAAGAAGGAGGGGCTGTCGCACGGTGAGCTGATGATCGTGGCGCTCGAGGCGACCTACAACCAGCTCGACGGCCTGATCAACCCCGGCGCTACTGCTGGCGGTTCGCTCTTCGCACCGCGCCGGGGCAGGGCGTCTCGTGCTGGTGACGGTCCGCTCACGCCTCTGAACTACCGGATGAGGGAGGCGGACTTTACGGTGCTGGACGGCCTCGTGGACAAATTCGGCGCCAGCTCCCGCGGCCACCTCATCACGGTTGCGCTCAAGGCGTACCTCCGCGTCGACAACTGACCATCCACCACACCACCTGCGAGAGGCACGAACGATGACCACCACAGCCCCCACCGAGGCCACGCGATCGGCCCGGCGTGGCTCGAAGCCTGGCGACGAGCCGGACGCCGCCCCGACCGTGGCACCCCCGAAAGCCCGGCGCCGTCCGCTGCTGATCGTCGGCGCCATCGCCGTGATCTGCCTGGGCGCGCTCCTGAGCGTGTGGGCGTACAACTCCACGTCGGAGGCGCGGTCCGTTCTGG
Source organism: Promicromonospora sp. Marseille-Q5078 (assembly GCF_050315395.1). NCBI lineage: Bacteria > Bacillati > Actinomycetota > Actinomycetes > Micrococcales > Promicromonosporaceae > Promicromonospora > Promicromonospora sp. Marseille-Q5078. The sequence goes on along the minus strand of NZ_JBNPQG010000002.1, from coordinate 53,299 downwards.
CGATGCGTCAGACGGTCGAGCGGGGCCAGGTCATCACCGCCGACGACCTCATGAAGGTCAAGATCAGCGTCGACCCGGCTCTGCACCCAGTCGATGGCAGCGAGATTGACGCCTTCGTGGGGAAGCGTGCCGCGCTCGATATGCCGGCTGGGGGAGTGGTCACCGCTGAGCAGGTCACGGACAACCCAATCCCCGCGGATGGTACGTCGGTGGTGGGCGTCAGCCTGACGGCTGCGATGCTCCCCGCCGGGCAGCTGCGGGTGGGGGACAACGTCAGGATCGTCACTACGCCCGGCGAGCTCGGGGAGGCGTCCACTGGGGCGGATGCGGTGGAGGCCGAGGTCGTCGGGATCACTGGCGATGAGGTCACTGGAAACACCGTGCTGAATGTGCAGGTGCCCCACGATGAGGCTCCCGACGTCGCCGCGCGCGCCGCCACGGGGAAGGTCGCCGTTGTGCTCGACACCAGCCAGAAGGAGAGCTGATGTCGCTCATCGCTCTGACGTCGGCGTCGGCGTCCCCAGGTACCACTACGGCCGCCCTCGGGCTCGCGCTGAACTGGCCTCGGCCGGTCGTCGTGATCGAGGCGGACCCGGCTGGTACCCGCGCGATCAGCGCGGGCTACTTCCGAGGCGGTCAGCTGCCGACGAGCGCCAACATCGTCGACCTGGCGGTCTCCCACCGCCAGGGCACTCTGGTCGAGGATCTGCCCGGGCTGCTGTTTACGATCCCGAAGACCACGGTGCAGGTCCTGACGGGGCCGTTGCGCCACAACCAGGCCCGATCGCTGGAACCGCTGTGGGAGCCGCTTGCCGGTCTCCTCAAGTCCCTCGAGCGCAACGGCCAGGACGCCATTGTCGACCTGGGCAGGCTCGGTCTTGAGGGATTCGGCCACAAGCTGCTGACCGCCGCCGACCTGGCGCTGATGGCCACCCGCAGCGACCTGCCCGGGCTCGTGGCCGCAAGCTCGTGGGCGCCGAGCCTCATCAGCTCCTTCGAGCACGTCGGGGCGACCAACGCTCTGGGCGCGCTCCTGATCGGCCCCGGACGCCCGTACGGCGCGAACGAGGCCGCGAAGGTGCTCAACCTGCCAATCACGGCCACCCTCGCCTGGGACCCCGACAGTGCACGTGTGTACTCCCATGGCGAGAACCCCCACCGCAAGTTCGCCTCCGGCCCGCTGAACAAGTCCCTGCGGGCCGCGATTCAGGCGATGCAGTCGACCCTGGCCACCTCCCGCGCTCAGCTGGAGATGACCGTTGACAGGAGCCCGCGATGAGCGACCTGCCCGAAGACCCCACCTCGCTGCCGATCTTCGGCGGAACGGACCCGTCGACGACGACGCGGCCGCCGGCCCACGCGCTGGCGGGTGCCATCGGTGCCGCACGGACGAATGCCTCCGTGCCCACCGCAGCGTCCGTCAGCACCGCGGTCCTGGACTGGCCGGACCACGACGACGCCTCACCCGCGGGGGAGGAGCCTCCGGGTGTGGCCGGCAGCATCGACTGGAAGCTTGTAGCGCTCCTGCGCTCCCAGGCATCCGAGCAGCTGACGTCGGCTCTGGGAGACGAGCGCGGCACCGACCTGGACTCCGAGCGAGAGCTCGGGCGTGCGCTCATCCAGGAGCTGCTGCAGTCCACCGCCGCGGACCGAATCCACGACGGAGCCGAGGCTTGGACCATCGCCCAGCAGGAGCAGATGGCCAACGCGGTCTTCAATGCCCTCTTCGGTCTCGGGCGCCTGCAGCCGTACGTCGACGACGACACGGTGGAGAACATCATCATCACCGGCGCCGCGAACGTCTGGCTGGAGAAGACTGACGGGCGGCTCGTGCGGGCCGAACCGGTCGCAGACTCGGATGCCGAGCTCCTCGACTTCCTCGCGTTCATCGCCTCCCGCAGCGAGGTCAACGCCCGAAGCTTCTCCTCGGTCACCCCGCGGCTGCACATGCGCCTCGACGGTGGGTCGCGACTGGCCGCCGCCGCGTGGGTCACCGCGCACCCGTCGGTCGTGATCCGCCGCCACCGGCTACGCAAGATCACCCTGGACGACCTGGTCGGCCGCAACATGCTCACCAAGGTGCAGGCCAGCCTCCTGTCGGCGGCGGTCAAGGCCGGCAAGTCGATCGTGGTTGCCGGCGCCCAGGGAGCCGGGAAGACCACGATGGTGCGCGCCCTGTGCGCTGAGTTCGAGCCGCACGAGAAGATCGGCACCTTCGAGACGGAGTTCGAGCTGCACCTGCACGAGCTGCCCGAGTTCCACCCGATCGTGACCGCGTGGGAGGCCCGCCCCGGTTCAGGGGAGATCGCCGCCGACGGCACCCAGGCCGGCGAGTTCACCCTCGACGAGGCCCTCTACGACAGCTTCCGCTTCAACCTGAGCCGTCAGATCGTCGGTGAGGTCCGCGGCCGCGAGGTCTGGGCGATGATCAAGGCGATGGAGTCCGGCACTGGCTCGATCTCGACAACCCACGCGGCGAACGGCGAGGCCGCGATGCGCAAGCTCGTGACCTGCGCCATGGAGGCCGGCCCCCACGTCACCCGTGACCTCGCGACGTCCAAGCTCGCCGAGACGATCGACCTGATCGTGCAGGTCCACCTCGAGACCACCAAGACTGGCGACGAGTCCTGGAGCCGAGAGCGGTGGGTCTCGGAGATCGTGCACGTCACGCCCGGCGAGGAAGCGAAGGGCTACGCCGCGTCGAACATCTTCATCCCGAACCCCGCCGGCGGCCCCGCGCTGCCCCTGTCGATCCCGACCGATCTGGCCGTTGAGCTGGCGCGGTACGGATTCGACTACGACGGGTTCAACGCGTCTGCGCCGGGGGTGGCCTGATGCCCGCGATCATCCCCGCACTCGGCGGCGCCCTCGTCGTCACGGGACTCATCGGCGTCATCGTGGGCCTGCGCCCTAAGACGCCCGCGCCGAGCTCCGCCCCGCGAACGGGGTCCTATCTGGGCCGCCGCTGGACCGGCATGACCCGCCGCACCCGCATCCTGCTGCTCGCCGGCCTCGCCGCCGGTGTGCTGACCTACCTGATCACCGGGTGGTTCATTGCGGTCCTGGCCGTGCCACTGGCACTGGCCGGGATCCCCGCCCTCTTGGGAGCACCGCCCGCCGCGGACCGCATCAAGAAGCTCGACGCGATGGAGGAGTGGACCCGCGGCCTGGCCGGCGTCCTCGTCGGCGGTCTCGGCCTGGAGGAAGCGCTGCGCGCCACCCTGCGCTCCACCCCGAAGGAGATCCGCCCAGAGGTGACCCGCCTCGTGGCACGACTCCGCGCTCGCGTGAGCACCGAAGAAGCCCTGCGCGCCTTCGCCGATGACCTGGACGACGAGGTCGGCGACACCATCGCCGCGTACCTCATCCTCGCTTCCCGCCGCCGCGGTCAGGGCTTGGCCTCGGTGCTGAACACCCTCGCGCAGTCCGTCGCCGAGGAAGTCCGCGCCGCGAGCGCCATCGAGGCCGACCGTGCGAAGCCGCGCACGACGGCGCGCATCGTCACCCTCATTGTGTCCGTCGCGCTTGGTCTGCTGGCCCTCTCGGGAACCTTCCTGACCCCCTACAGCACCCCGCTGGGGCAGGTACTGCTGATGACCTACATCGCGATGTACGCCGCGCTCCTGATCTGGATGCGGCGGATGACCGTCGGAGGCACCACACCCCGCTTCCTGGGGGCGTCGGTGCGAGGAAAGGAGAGCCGATGACCACCGGCCTGCAGATTGCCATCCTGGGTGGGGCCCTGCTCGCCACGGGCGTCGTCCTGCTCATCTGGCGGCTGATGCCCGCCCGGGCCGACCTCGCCGACGTGGTTCGGCGCAACTCGCCCGCGGGCGCGAAGGCTCAGGCGGAGGCGGATGCCCTCGCTGAGAGTGGCGCGAGCAGGACGGAGCGTTTGGGGGTCTGGGCCCTGAAGCGGTTCCCGACGAGTTGGTGGGGCACCCCGCCGACCAAGGAGCTCGCGATCTTGCAGGTGCCGCTGCACCGGTACTACGGCGAGAAGGTGATCTTCGGGCTCGTGGGCCTCGCGTTCCCGGCAGTCGTGGGCTACTTCCTGGCCGTGATGGGTATGCAGGTCTCGTTCGGCCTCCCGCTCGTGGCTTCCCTGGCTCTGGGGGCGGCGCTGTTCTTCCTGCCGGATCTGAACGCTCGCGACGACGCGAAGAAGGCTCGCAAGGAGTTCTCGCACGCTCTGGGGGCCTACACCGATCTCGTTGCGCTTGAGCGGCTCGGCGGGTCGGGTGCGCGCCAGGCTATGGAGCTTGCCGCTGAGGTGGGCGACAGCTGGGTCTTCCGGCGGCTGTCCGAGGAACTCGCGCGCTCCCGTTGGAACGGTAAGGCGCCGTGGGATGCGCTCAACGCCCTGGCGGACGAGCTGGGCCTGCCCGAGCTCACGGAGCTCGCCGACATCATGCGGCTGAGCAAGGAAGGCTCCCAGGTCTACACGCAGTTGCGCGCCCGCTCTGAGGGAATCCGAACCGCGAACCTGAACGCCGAGCTCGCGAAGTCCAACTCGACCAGCGAGCGGCTGACCATCCCGGCCACGCTGCTCGCCATGGTCTTCGTCCTCGTCATGGTCACGCCCAGCCTGCTGAGCCTGGCCTCTGACCTGTAGGGCGACCTCAAGGCGGTTGTCAGGGAAAATCAATCCGGGATCCGGGGTAACAAAACCCCTCTCCACTGCACCTTCTGCGAGTAGCGGAAGACCAACGAAGAGAGATGACCATGCACAAGCTGATCGCCACCGCCCACCTGATGGGCATCACCCTGCAGAACTCCGTGCGCAAGAAGCTCCAGACGGAGGACGCCGAGCGCGGCTCCCACACGGTCGAGGTCGTCATCGTGCTGGCCATCCTGGCGGCGATCGCGATCGCCGCCGGCGCCGCCCTGCGTGCCGGCGTGTTGACCCGCATCGGCGAGATCTTCGGCTGAGCGCAGCCGTGCGACGCCCCGCGACCGCTCGCCACGCCCGCTCGACATCGCGCGAGCGTGGATCGGCGACGGTCGAGCTGACCTTCATCCTTCCGATCGTGCTCCTGATCGTGTTCGGGCTGATGCAAGGAGCCCTCGTCGCTCAGGGGCGGGCGACCGCCATTGCCGCGGCCCAGGAGGGAGCACGGGTCGCAGCCGGGGAGCGTGGGACCGTCGACATGGGCATCGCGGCGGCGAAGGACTTCGTGGAGGCGTCGTCGCTCGGATCGCCGGCCAAGAGCGTGTCCGGAACGCGGACCGTGACCGAGGCGACGATCGTGGTCACGGTCAAGACCACCAGCGTCATCCCGGCATGGAGGCCGACGATCGTGAAGTCCGCGTCGATGCCGGTTGAGCGGGTGACCGGATGATGCGCACCACGCACCGAAAGTGCCGCGTCGTCCGTCGCCCCGCCCGGCGCCGGGCAGGGCAGGCCGCCCGCGAGCGGGGCTCGATGAGCGTCGAACTCGTCATCCTGCTGCCCGTGCTCCTTCTTTGCCTCGCCGCGATCGGCCTCGGCGCCCGGATCTGGACCGCGAACCTCGCGGTGAACTCCGCCGCGACCGAGGCCGCCCGCACCGCATCGATCGCCCGCACCCAGCCCGAGGCCATCAGGATGGCCACCGACGGCGCCACCGCGACCCTCGCCAACCAGGACGTCGGCTGCCTGTCCACGACCGTCGACGTCGACACCAGCGGATTCGCCGCGCCCGCCGGAACACCCGCAAGCGTCACCGCGCGCGTTACCTGCGTCGTCAACCTGGCCGGACTTGACCTGCCGGGCATCCCCACGCGTAAGACCGTCACCTCGACCGTCACCAGCCCGCTCGACACCTACAGGGAGCGCTGAGCGATGACGATCCGCCGCGTGATGCACGCACGAACCAACCTCGAAGGCCGCGACCCCGAACGCGGCTCTCTGACTGTGTGGGTCGCGATGCTCATGGCCGCCATCCTCCTGTGCATCGGCATCGCCGTGGATTTCAACGGCCAGGTGCACAAGCTCGAGGAGGTGCGCTCCGTCGCCGCCCAAGCCGCCCGCGCAGGCGGGCAGGAGATCGCCGCCCCGCAGGCGATCCGTGGCGACGGCGTCACCGTCGACCCCTACGCAGCCCGCGCCGCCGCGAAGGCCTACCTCGACGCCGCCGGCGTGCAAGGCACCGTGGAAGTCCGAGGCGGGACACGCCTCGTGGTGACCGTCAACGGCAAGTACAAGACCGTGTTCCTGTCGATGATCGGCGCCAGCAGCCTGTCGGTCTCAGGCACTGCCGAGGCGCGGCTGACGCGCGTGATGGGGGGAGTTGAGCGGTGAGCATGCTTCGACGTCGTCTCGTGGGCCTGGTGGCCGTCGTCGGGATCCTCGCGATCATCGTCGGCCTGCCGGCCGTGCTGTTCGCGGTGGGCGCGAATCCGCTCGAGGGCGGGATCTCCTCGTGGAGCGACCTCACGACCGCGCTGGGTCGCCCCGACGACGGAACCCTCGCGGTCGCGGCCCTCAAGGTCATCGCCTGGCTCGCCTGGGCGTTCCTGACGCTCTCGCTCCTCGTCGAGATCGTCGCGAAGCTGCGCGGGGTGCGCGCACCGCACATGCGCGGCCTGCAAGTACCGCAGTCGGCCGCGCGCGGCCTCGTCAGCGCCGCGGTGATGCTGTTCGTCGCCATCCCCGCCGCGAACGTCGCGAATGCCGCGCCGGCGAGCGCCGGCCCAGGCAACGGGGCGCCCGTGGTGGCGACGCAGAGTGTCGACCAGCCGACCACCGCCGCGAGGGTCACGACAGCCGCGCCGGCTGGCGCTAGCCGTGCCGGCGCGGGTGAGGAGGCCGTCACCAAGCCGGCTCCGAAGACCGTGACGTACACGGTGCAGCAGGGCGAGTCGCTGTGGTCGATCGCGAAGACGCAGCTCGGGGACGGGCACCGGTTCAAGGAGATCGTCAAGCTCAACCCCGGTGTGCTGCACGGCGAGGCCTCGTTCATCAAGGCGGGGTGGGAGCTGGAGATCCCGGCGCCGGCGGCGGGCAAGGGCGCCGACCAGGCGTCGGGCAAGGACGAAGCGCGCACGGGCAAGAAGGTCACGGTCGAGCAGGGCGACACGCTGTCCTCGATCGCCAAGGCCGAGCTCGGCGACGCCGACCGGTACGAGGAGGTCTACGACGCCTCGCGGAGCATCGAGCAGCCTGGTGGCGGGCACCTGACCGACCCCGACGTCATCGACGTCGGCTGGACCGTCCAGATCCCCGGTAGCGCCGGGCAGGAGCGCACGCCCAAGAAGACGGCCGCGTCGGCAGCCAAGATGGAAGCAGCCACCGCTGACACGGCGGCCGCGCAGCGGCAGACCGCGGAGCGTGCGAGCGACGTCGCGCAGGCGGCCGCGGCCGCCGCAGCTGCCGCGTCCGCGGCGTCCGAGGCCGCCGCCGAGGGGACCCAGGCCACGGACACCGCAGCCTCGGGTGGGGCCGCGGACATTACGGCCAGCGAGGCGGGCGATCGCCCCGAGCTGCCTGCGACCGCGAAGCCGGACGCCGCGATCGCCGATGCCGAGACGCCCACCCACAACGTGGAGGACGCCGACGCCGCGAACCCCAGCGACGCGGACGCGGACCAGTGGGTCGCGCGGACCAGCTACGGCGTCGGCGCGATCCTCGCCGCCGGCGTGCTCGGGCTCGTGATCGCCCGACGTCGAAACCAGCAGCGCCGCCGTCAGCCTGGCCAGCGCATCCCGGCACCCAGCCCGGAGCTCGTCGAGGCCGAGGCAGAGCTGCGCACCACCGCTGACAGCCTGTCGATCGAGACCGTGGACACCGCGCTGCGGACCCTGGCACACCACTGCCGCACCGACGGCGGGCCGCTGCCCGACGTGCGCGCTGCCCGCCTCACCGCCACCCAGTTCGATCTCTACCTCGCCGAGCCCGCCCAGCTGCCCCTGCCGTGGATCGGGACCGACGACCAGACCGTCTGGCGCCTGGACATCGACCACGCCACGCCTGCGGCCGCCGAGACCGCCCTCGCGGAGGAGACCCCGGCGCCGTACCCGGCGCTCGTGACCATCGGCCACGACGAGGAGGACGGGCACGTCTTCCTCAACCTCGAGCACCTCGGCGCCCTCGCGATCACCGGCGACGACCAGCACACCCGCGAGATCCTCGCTGCCCTCGCGATCGAGCTCGCCCTGTCGACCTGGGCCGACGACCTCCAGGTCACCCTCGTGGGCGCGTTCCCCGACCTCGAGGACACGCTGCAGACAGGTCGCATCCGCTACCTGCCGACCATCGGCCGCCTCGTCGACCACCTCGCCACCCGTGCCGCTGAGGACCGCGCCGCGCTGACCGAGGCCGGCGCCGGCGACCTGAACACCGCCCGCGCCGCCGGCACCGTGCCCGATGCCTGGACGCCCGAGATCGTCCTGCTCGGCGGCAACATCACCGACAAGCAGCGCAACGAGCTCGCCGGCTTCATCGACGAGCTGCCCCGCGTCGCGCTCGCCGCCGTGACCAGCGGCGACCACATCACCTCCTGGGGCCTGGATCTGCCCGACCCCAGCACCGGCGCCGACGTCGCGACCCTCGCCCCGATCGGGCTCGAGCTGCGGCCCCAGCGACTGCCGTCCGAGCAGTACGGCCACCTCCTGGAGCTCGCCGCCATGACCGACGTCGAGGAGCTCGAAGGCGAGCCGGCACGCGACCCGAGCCTCGCCGAGGTCGAGTCCGTCGTGCCCGTCGACGACCCCGCAGACGCGCACCACCGGGCCACGGCATCCGCGATCCCGGACCTGCACTACGACGTCCTGCACACGCCGGCCGCGATGCCCGCCATCACCGACACTGACGACGACGACTTCGCCGACACCCAGGTCGACGAGCCCGACGAGGCCGTCGACAGCCCTGCGGCCGCGAGCGCCGTCGAGGGCGAGACAGCCGAGACGGCGGTGCCGGAGCAGGTGGCGACCAACGACGCTCCCGGCGCCGAGGAGCCCACCGACGACGTCGTGAACCTGGGTGAGGAGGCCCTCGCGGCGACCGAGCCCGCCGGTGAGGACGCACCCCACGTCGTCGTCCTGGGCCCCGTCGACCTGCTGAACGCCGGCGGAAAAGTCGAGCCGTCGAAGCGGGCACGCCTGCTGGAGTACGCGACCTACCTTGCGCTGCACCCCGGCGCGACCCACACCGCGATCGACGACGCGATCTGGCCCGACCGTCGCACCGAGGACAACCTCAACACCCGCAACACCGCGACGTCGAAGCTGCGCCGCTGGGTCGGCAAGACGCCGGCGGGTGACGACTACCTGCCCCCGCACCAGGCCGGCGAGGGCTACGCCTTCCACCCCGACGTCACCTCCGACGCCGCGGCCTGGGACGCGCTCATCAGCCACGACCCGCTCAACGCCCCGACCGAGAACCTCGAAGACGCGCTCCAGCTCGTGCGCGGCACCCCGTTCCACGGCTCCCACCGCCGCCGGTACGCATGGGCCGAGCCCATCAAGCAGCAGCTCATCTCCGAGATCGTCGACGCGTCCTACGCACTCGCTCGCCGCCGCCTCATGGACGGCCGCTGGCGCGCCGCCGAACACGCCGTCGTCGTCGGCCTCAGCATCGAGCCGGCCCAGGAGAACCTCTGGCGTCTGCGTATCCTCGCAGCGCACGAGAGCCACAACCCCGCCGCAGAAGCCGAGGCCATCAACCGCCTGCTGACCGTGACCGAGCAGCTCGAGTGCGACCTCGAACCCAAGACCGAACAGCTGCTGACCGCCCTCAAGAACCCCGGCATCGACTTCGACCGCCTCATGGCCGAGAGCCTCTAGGGAAGGACCCCACCATGACCCGCACCATCCGCCGCACCATCCCCGCCGCGCTCGCGGTTCTCGGGATGAGCGTCGTCCTGGGCGCGTGCCAGCAGGGCACCCCCGGAGGCGAGCCCACCCCCACCGAGTCGGCGACCATCACGACCTCCCCGTCGCCCTCGCCCTCCCCGTCGGAGTCCAAGACGCCCGAGGAAGAGGCCACCGAGCTCGGCGAGCAGGCCGTCCGCGACTACTACGACGTCGAGGCCGCCGCGATGCAGGACCCAGAGGACTTCAAGCAGGAGGAGCTCAAGTCGGTTGCTATCGGGTCCGCTCTCAACGATCTCCAGAACCAGCTCAGCGCCGCGCGCGGTCTGAAGCAGCACGCGATCGGCGCGACCAAAATCGTCGACATCAAGGAGCCCAAGACCGACCTGAAGCCCAAGGGCGACGACGTCCCGACCGTCGAGTTCCTCGTTTGCTACGACGTCAGCGACCTCAACATCGTCGATGAGGACGGCAAGTCCGTCGTCTCGCCGGACCGCAAGGACACCGGCGTCAAGCGGGTGGGCGTCGCCAACTACGACTACCCAGACGCTGACCAGTGGCGTGTCGCCTTCACCGAGTACAAGGAGGACCTCCAGTGCGACGACATCTAGGAGTCCTCGCTGGACTGGCGCTCGCAGCCAGTTCGTTGGTGGTCGTGGCGCAGCCCGCGAGCGCTGGTGAGCCGGAGTGTCTCAAGATGGACGAGGCGTCGGGATTCTGCCTGATCTGGGCAGATGACGGCGGCGGTGGGGACTCCGGCGGCGGAGGCGGTGAGTCGGGCGGTGGGGACTCCGGCGGCGGAGGCGGTGACTCGGGCGGTGGGGACTCCGGCGGCGGAGGCGGTATCGGCATCGAGCTGCCGGGCATCGATAAGGCGTGCATCTACATCGGACTGGCGAAGCCGCAGCCGCCGAAGAGCGACCCTGTCTGGAAGGGGCACGACGACGGCGCGATCCACGCCTGCAACGTCATGTGGGGCACCGCGGGCGCGCCCGGGGGCGTCGGCGGCGGACCGACCACCACCTACTTTTTCTGGGCTGCTGAGCCGCCGGATGCGCCCCCGCCGCCGGACCCCGAGGACCTGGCGCGCAAGGCCATCGCCGCGATGGGCCTGCACGCGATCGACATCGGCATCGTGCCCGAGGACGCCGCCGACAGCGTGGGCCTGGTCGGGCTGCCGACGTGGATGTGGGCCGAGAACCCTGACGGCGCCTCCATGGGACCGATCACCCGCACCGCGTCCGCAGGCGGCTTCACCGTCACGGCCACGGCGAAGGTCGACAAGGTGGTCTGGGACATGGGCGACGGGACCACGGTCACCTGCGAGGGACCGGGCACGCCGTACGCGGACCAGTACGGCAAGAAGTCCTCTCCCGACTGCGGGCACACGTACACCCGCCAGGGCGAGTACACCGTGACCGCAACCTCCTACTGGACCATCGAGTGGGCGGGAATCGGGGAGACCGGCGCCATCCCGCTCGACTTCAACAACTCGACGACGATCCGGATGGGAGAGTCCCAGGTCATCACCCAGTGACCCGACTCAGTTGAGGGGCGAGGCGCGCACGGCGCCTCGCCCCTCAACCCATGCACACAGGTTCCGCCGTCAGGAGCGAGCAGCGTCGCGCTCGCGGTCTTGGTCGCGCTGCAGGTTCGGGGCTTCAGCAACGAGCGGGAACCGAGCGGCGTCCTCAGGATGGACTCCCACCCACGCGGCGAACGCGGGGTGGGCGGCCATCTCGTTGACCTTCTCGACGAGCTCGCCTGCGAGCCGCTCCATGCGGACGGCGTAGATCTTGTCTCCCGCGGTGCCAACGTCGACCGGGACGGGGCTGCCCCCAATGTTCTTGTAGTGGAGCTCGGCGTCGTCCGCGCGCCAGATCGTCCGGGCCTCGGTGGCGGCGTCGAGAGCCTCCTGGAGTCGCGTGTTGTTGAAGTTGTCGTCAGAGCCGAGTCGGTCGATCTGCTCGAGCCGGCTGAGCGCGAGGTCGCGCTTGGAGTGCACGAGCCCTGCTTCGCGGATCGCGACCTGCAGGATGCGGAGCACGCGTACGAGGTCGCGCGCGTCGGCGGACAGCAGGTAGACGGCCTGGGCCCAGTCACGCGCGGTCACCGTGACGTCGTGGGGGGCGGCCTCGCCCTGGGCGTCAGCGTTCGCGACCTCGCGCATGAGCTCGATCGCTCGGGCAAGGGGCGAGCCGAAGTGCAGAGTCTGGTGCACCATGTCGCGCAATCGCTCGTTGCGCCAGAGGCTGAACACCGACTGACCCTCGTACTCGAACTGACGCATGGCGCCGATCAGCTCCGGTGCCCAAGCGATGAACGCGCGCACCGTCGCGAGATCAGGGCCGGGAAGCCGAGCCGCGGGGTCGTCGTCGGTAGGTTCCAAGAGGGAGCCGGGGATGATCTCGCGATACCGGTACTCGTCACTCCAGTCGCTGCCGGAGCGGCGCCAATCGCTCCACCAAGGGCTGTCGGGCCTCTTCCCTCGCCGGACGCCGCTGAATCGCCACGCGAGGTCGCACAGCAGATCTGCCAACTCGTGGTCGTCGTTGAACTCCCACAGGTCCATGTCGTCCTGCAGCATGATGCCGGCCTCCCGGGCCGTCTCGACCGCACGGGTCGCGGCGAAGCGGGAGACGCCGGCGGCCTTCGCCAGCTTGGGAAGAGGCATCGGGTAGGCAGCCTCGATCGCGGCCGTGACGAGAGCTGCACTGCTCCCGGCGAGCGGAAGTGCGTCCTGGAAGGTGTATCGGCTCATCCCTGGAACGTAGCCGAGCGCGGCTAGGGGCGCATGCACGCGCACGGATAGGTGCGACTCCCGCACCGCGCCGTGCGGAGGCTGCACACGTGGCGGGTAACGCCAACGGGAGCGGGGTATAGCTGTTCGCGCGGGTGTGCGGATCTCACCCGACGGCGACCGTCCTGGCTCGAGCGGCGGATCTACGCTGCTGCCGTGGCCAGCGGCGAGGACGACGACCAGGGCGCGGGTGACGTCGGTGATGACGCGGGCCGTGAGGACGACGGGCAGGAGATGCCCGCTGCGGGTGGCAAGGGCCCGGACGACGAGGACCCGGACGAGCCGCTGGGGCGGCGACCGTCGCTACGGATGCCGGCTGGGGCTTCGAGCTTCGACGTCCTGCGGTATCGGCCACCGCCTGTGATCTCGTGGTCGGTGGTCGACACCGCCATGAAGGCCTTCAAGGTCTCGGGCGGGGACGCCATGTTCGGCGACCAGATCCGTCGGATCAGCACATCGGTTCTGGCCTCCTTGGGGCCGACGTTCCCGATGCCGCGGCTGCCTCTGGTGGCCGCGTGGTGGAACGAAGTCGCACGGGAAACGTTCCGGCACCTGGGCCCCGACTTCGGGCGGTTACGTGACCGGCTGTTCTTCCCGCGGAACCTCTGGGGCCTCACGATCCGCCGTGAGGCGATGGAGGCGCTGGTGAAGGACGGCATCACCGTGTACGCGGTGCCTCGGACCGAGATCGCACGGGCGCTCCTGGAGGCGCCGGACACCGCCGCGCGGCGCGCGATCCTGGGGCGGCGTCTTCCGCAGATCGTCGACGACTGCGACGACGCGTTGGACGGGTTCGTGGCTCCCGAGCTGCGCGAGACCGTGCTGTTCATCCGCCGCGCGATCGACGCGATCCGTGACGGGCACACCGCGCCTGCGCAGGCGCTGCTGACCACTGCGCTCGAGGGGCTCACCTGGGAGACCTACGGAAGGCATGGGCGCAACCAGTACACCAGCGCGAAGGTCACCGACGAGGAGCGGCTCTCGTGGGGCGTGAGGGCCACGTTGGTGATGGGCCCGATCTCACGCTGCTACGAGCACTTCGATCCCGGCACGGACGCCGCCTTGATCCCGCGGCCGTTCGGCAGGCACCGGTCGGCCCACCGCGTCTCACGGATGCAGTACAGCAAGCGGAACACCGCCCAGGTGCTGCTCCTCGTAACCGCGTTCTGCGCCTACATCGACGGCGGCCACCACCGCCTGCGGATCTGAGCGAGGACACATCAGTCAGACCGCTGGCGGGATGCTGCCGCGCCCCGCTCACCCCTGCTCGAGCCGAACCATGAGCGCGCGCAGATCACGCGCCTCGCTGCGTGAGAGCGTGCACCCGATGTTCCAGGTCGTGAGGTGCAGCCCACCGCGCAAGCACACGATCGCGACGAAGGCGCCCGCGATGTTGACCAGGATGCTGGTGGGGAGCGGGAGGCGCGGGACCGCACCCATGACCGCCAGGAGCGTCCAGGCGAGCAGCCCGAACATGATGGCAGCACTGGTGATGCAGAGCGCCACCGCGGCGACCAGCGCCAGGCGGTGCCAGCGGGAGACGCGCAGCTCGTCGCGAATCTCGCGGGGCGACGCGTAGTCGCGAATCTCCATCGGTCTCACCTCTCATCGGGTGCCACCACCGTAGAGGCACCCCCGGCCAGCGCACTGCAGCTGTGGGGCCCGCGGGCTCACGGGTCGGACACACCCCGTCGCGTGGACAGCGATCCTGGTTGGCGACCTCGCTCGGCGCGCTGTCCTAGATACGAATGGCTAGACGCAGGGCGTGATCCACTACCTCAGGTGAGCATCGACCAGTGGTGGGACGAGCCCGCTGCCGAGTCCCTTCCACCGCAGCTGCACGCCGAGCTGCATGCCGCGGCCGCTGACCACGTCGCGGCCGGCCATGACGCCCGAACCTGGCTCGCTCACCGATGGGCCGCCCTCGACCGCCACGACCCGATCGTCGACATCGACGTCAACTACACCCTCTTCCGAGAGCACGGCACCGAACGCCTCCACGTCGACTTCCACTACCTGGCCGCCGTCGACGGCGAGCGGCGGTGGGGGCTGGTGAACAACAGGCCGGAGTCGTACGACTCCATCTTGGAGGGGTTGCGCGAGGGGTACGCGCGGGGTGATTTCGGGGGTTGGGTGCGGGAGATGGGCGCGCCGACGCTGATGGAGCTGCCTGGCCCGTATGGGTCGCTGTACGAGGTGGCCAGCGATGGGCGGCATCGTTCGCACGTCCTGCGTGCCCTCGGTGTCTCGCTGTTCGCGGCGTGGGTGCATCGGCGCTCGCCGGCGGTGGAGCCGGGTGCGCGGATCTACCTCGGTGCGCCGATGAGGTTCCACACCTACAGCCCGCGTGAGCCGGGTGCCGAAGCGCGCGCGGCGGCGGGGCATCGGCGGGCGCTGCGGCGGCACGCTGAGCACGTCGGTGTGCTCGTTGACCATGGGGTGATTCGGGCGGCGGGGGAGGCGGACTACTACGAGGTGGTGCGGGGCGTGCCGGCGGCGTGGGCGCTGGCCCATCCTGATGATGCGGTGCGGATCTCGCGCCGCTACCGGCGGTCGTTCCCTCAGTTCGGTGAGGCGGTCGAGGGGGAGCGCGCGCTGTTGTCGCGGCAGGGGTGGTTGTCGTACCTGAAGCGCACGGCGCCGGCGCGGGCGCTCGCTGTGGTGGAGGTCGGTTCTCGCCGGCGGGGTGGTGGTCGCTGGCGGTGAAGCCGGCTGCGGGGTTGGCACTACGGTTCGGTGGGTGAGCGAGGAGTTGGACCTGACGATCAACCCCGCGCCCGGGGCGGCGCGGTGGGAGCGTGGGGTGGCGCAGCGGTACTGGGCTGGGCCCCGGCTGGAGTTCGGTCGTGCGCAGTGGCCGGACACGTTGCGGGAGGTGGCGGCGGAGCTGGGACTCGGCGTGCCGCCGCTCACCTCGATCGTCACGACCAGGTCGTACGCGACGGTCGCGGGCATCGTGTGTCGGCGGTGCGGGCAGCCCGCCGCGTTCCACACGCGTGGCGAGCTGCAGAAGATCACCACCGCCAGGCGGCACGCCAGGGTGAACATGGCGCGCTGCGTGCGGTGCCGGACCAGCGACGCGCCAGGGGGAGGCCGCGATGTTTGAGGACGATGCGGATGAGCCCATGTACGAGGTGGAGACGTCTCACGGGTCCGACTGCCCAGCGTGCGGCCGGCTCGTCGAGTCGGCCATGAGGATGCTGCGAGAGAACGACCTGCGGCGAGTGCGCGCTGCCGATGGGGGCAGCGGTGGCCACTGGGTGCAGGTGCGGGTCGTGGTGGTGCCCGATGATCTGTCGGGCCTCGCCGTCGACGACGACCTCCGGGACGAACGCAGGGGGTTCTGGGGCCGCTGGCGCTCTGGCCCGCGTCGTCGACGATGACGGCGTGTCCGCCGCGGGCCGGGTGAAGTCGGCCGGGACGAGCTCGGGGCCGGCGGCACCTGTCGGCGGCGATCCGTACGCTACGCGCATGCGTAGGGCTGGCGACGACCTGTTCCCGTGGAAGACGTGTGGGCAGCCCTTGTTCGACCGGATCGTCAACGCGCTGCTGACCGAGCTTCACCGCGGCGATCCAGGAGTGCTCGAACCCGTGGACGGGCGCGGCGGCGACGGTGGCATCGACCTCGACCTCACCCTGCCCGACGGCACGATCGACACGATCTACCAGCTCAAGTACTTCCCCGAGGGGTTCTCCGCCGGGTTCCGGCCCCGCCGACAGCAGATCACCAAGTCGTTCAAGGCCGCGATGAAGCACAAGCCGCGCAGGTGGGTGCTCGTCATCCCCTGCAACCTGACCCCCAAGGAGCGCGATTTCGTGCGCTCCCTGCCGGGCAAGCCGGCCGTGGTCGAGATAGGCACAACCATCGGTCAGGCACGGCTGGACCTAGCCCTGGCGGAACACCCTCGCGTGTGGAAGCACTTCACCCACGACCAGCGCATGGACGACCTGCGCATCGCCGGGCTCGAGCGCCAGGGGCTGACCACTGCCGCGGATATCGACGAGTACGCCACCAGCATGGGCGAGAGCCTTGCCGCCCGGAGTCTGCACTGGGATCTGCAGGTCACGACCGGGCCCGACGGCGTGGCGACCCGGGTGAGTCCCCGCCACCCGCGAGCGATGGAAGAAGAGCCGCTCGGCAGCCGGATCAGCTTCGCACCCGGCCCAGCCGGTGAGGAAGCCCGACGCCGCTACGACGACGCGCGCGCGTTCGGCACTCCCGTCGACCTGGACGCCGCCGAGGTCGCCAAGGTCGAACTGACCGGAGCGGAGTGGTTCGACAAGGAACTCACCGACGTCGATGTGCACCTGCGGCCGCCGCCGCTCGTGCGCGGACAGGTCGACCTGCGTGTGACCACCCCGAGCGGGGACATCCTGCAGATCCTGCGCGGCACCATGGACGGGCACGCCGGCAAGCGCGGGAGACGCATCCTGGCCGCACTCGAGTGCGGCCTGGACCTGACCATCACGATCCCGGAAACCTCGACCCCCGGTCACAAGGAACCCACCGAGAACGTCCCGGTCGACTTCACCGTCTCCGCGAGCCGACTGCATCGCGGCGACGCGACCCAGGCGTCGCGCGCGGTCCAGCTCATCGACCACCTGGAGTCCGGCACCAAGGTCATCCTCGAGCTGTGGCGCGGGGGAAAGAAGCGGGTGCAGATGGGCACCAACGGCGACACCGACGATCAGCGCCGCCACCTGATCAGCGCGTACGACCGGCAGCTGATCGACGACCTCGCGGTCCTGTCCAGGCGCTTCGACATCACCCTGCGCGTGCCCGAGCAGATGACGCTGGCGCAGCGAGCCGAGACCCGTAAGGCGCGCCTGCTGGCCGAGGGCAACGTCATCATCGACAGCGACCTCGGTGGACTCGACGTCACGCTCACCGGGATCGGAGGCGAGCCCTTCACCACCTTCCTCAAGGACGAGGCGAGCATGATTCTCGTCGAGTCCAAGCTCCACTACCTCGTCGACGGCCAGCCGCTCGCCTTCACCGTCCGGATCTTCCACCCCCGCGCGCACGCCGTCGACGCCGACACCGTGGCCGCGGCGCTCGCGGCGGGCACCGCGGCCAACATGCCGGTGACCATCCGCGGCGTCGACCGATCGCCCTACCGCGTCTACTCGGTGAACGACTTCCCGGACGGCCGGGAGGACCTGACACCCACCCCGCTCGCGATCGTGCTGCCCGAGGGCGCGGACGTTCCCCCGGACGAGTTCGGCGCCATCGAGCCCAGCAGCTGACTACCGCGTGCCGAGGCGCTGGGTGTCAGAGCGTCCGGGCAGACTGCGGGCATGGCCACCGACGACGCAGCCCTGGAACCGGCCGGGTACGCCGACCTGCTGGCCGACCTCAAGGCCCGCGTGCGCGCGACACAGTTCCGCGCCGCCCGCGCCGCGAACACCGAACTGCTGCACCTGAACTGGTCGATCGGCCGCGACATCCTCGAACGCCAGGGCGCGGCCGGTTGGGGAGCGAAGGTGATCGACCGTCTCGCCGCCGACCTCCAGAGGGAGTTCCCCGGCCAGCGCGGCTTCTCCCCGACCAACCTGAAGTACATGCGCCAGGTCGCCGAGGCATGGCCCACGCTCAGCGACTTTGGTCAGCATCGTGCTGACCAATTGCCCTGGGGCCACGTGATGGTCCTCGTCAGCCGGCTCCACTCCCGCGCCGACCGCGACTGGTACGCCGAGCGCGCGGCCGCGGAGGGATGGAAGCGCAGCGTCCTCGAGCACCAGATCAAGATGCAGCTGCACCAGCGTATCGGTGCCGCACCGTCGAACTTCGCCGCCGCTCTCGACCCGGCCGACTCCGAGCTCGCCCAGCAACTGGTGAAGGACCCGTACGTCTTCGAGCACCTCGGCCTCACCGAACAGCTCGCCGAGCGCGACGTCGAGCAAGCGCTGATGGACCGGCTGCAGGACACGCTGCTTGAGCTCGGGCGGGGGATGGCGTTCGTCGGTCGCCAGGTCCGGCTCGCGGTCACCGACGACGCCACCGGCGAGGTCGACGAGCACTACCCGGACCTCTTGTTCTTCCACATTCCCCAGGGGCGATATGTCGTCATTGAGTTGAAGGTCGGCAAGTTCGAGCCCGGGTTCGTCGGCCAGCTCGGCACGTACGTCGCGATCGTCGACGACCAGCTGCGCGACGCCGCGAAGCACGCCCCGACCGTGGGGATCCTGATGTGCACCGGCAAGGGCGGCCCGACCGTGCGGTTCTCTCTGGCGTCCACGGCGGTACCCATGGCGATCGCCGACTACCAGGCCCTGCCGCCCGACGCGCGAGATGCGCTGCCCACCGCCGCCGAGCTCGAGGCCGTCCTCGAGCACGGCCTCGACGACGTCGACGACCCAGCGCAGCCCACCTGACCGTCCATCCCGCCGCACATCCGGGGTCACCAGGCGGCAACCCCGAGGTCCGCGAGTGCCTGGCCCTGCTGGGTGACCCTGCGGGTGCGTGCATTGTGTGGGGCTCCCTACCGTGGCGTGAGCTGAGCGAGGGGAGTGGGTCATGGCCGGGACGATCGCGGAGATGGACTCGCACGGGAACGACCCGCGCAACGTGCCGGGCTGATGGACATGCCCCCGGGGCTCAGGCTCCCGGTTGAGGTGGTGCTTGCGCGGGCGGTGGAGCGGATCCCGGCGTCCTCGGCGCTGCCGGGTGGGGCCCGGTTTGAGCCGAAATGGGACGGCTACCGCGGTGTTATCTCGAAGGTCGGGGACCGAGTGGGGGTGTGGTCGCGTCGCGGTACGGACCTGACGTCGACGTTCCCGGAGATCGCCGCGGCCGCGGGCGAGCAGCTCGCGTCCGGGACGGTGCTGGACGGCGAGCTGGTGGTCTGGTCGGGTGGCCGGTTGGACTTCGGAGCGCTGCAGGAGCGTATGGGGCGAGGGCCGCGCGCTGCGGCGGAGCATGCGCGACGCCGGCCCGCGTCGATGGCGGTGTTCGACGTGCTCGCAGCTGGTGGCGACGACCTGAGGGGCATGCCGTGGTCCCTGCGCCGGGCGCTGCTGGAAGACCTCGCGGCACTGTGGCGGCCACCGCTGAACCTGTCGCCGGTGACCGCGGACGTCGACGAAGCGCGAGAGTGGTTCGACACCTACGTCGCAGCCGGGATCGAGGGCCTGGTCGTCAAGGGCGCCGACCAGCCGTACCGCGGAGGGTCCCGCGACTGGTTGAAGGTCAAGCACCGGAGCACAGTGGACGTGGTGTGCGGTGCGGTCATCGGTCCTCGCGCCGCTCCTGAGCAGATAGTGGCCGGCATGCCGATCGCCGGGCGGCTGCGGATCGTGGGCCGCACCGGACCGCTCAGGCCCGGGGCTCGGCGGGCGCTCGCGGGCGTGCTGCGGGTGCCGGTGGGGGAGCACCCGTGGCCGGCGGTCGTGCCGGCGGGAGCGTTCGGGAGGTTCGGGCGTGAGCGAGGTCCGGTGGGGCTGACATTGGTGGAGCCGGTGGTCGTGGAGGTGTCGGCGGACGCCGCGTGGTCGGGCAGCTCGTACCGCCACCAACTCCGGTTCGTGCGCGCAAGGCCGGACGTAGAGGTCGCCAGCGTCACAGCTCCCGGCGCCCTGGAGCGCCCGTAGGTGTGGGCGGTGCGGTCTACGCTCCGGTCGTGAAGTTGCGCGCGCACGTCGAGACCATCCCGCCCGACAACTCGGGCACGCACGAGACCAAGGTGCGGGAGGTCGAGGTCGAGGCTGCGACGTACGAGGTCGGCCGGCCGTTGCTGGACGAACAGCTCAAGGACGGGGAGCGGATCATCACGATCCGGGTCGCCGACGCCTGACGTTCTACGCTGCGAGGCGTGCAGAGGGCTTGGACGTCACCGCCCGTGCTGGCGAAAGACTTGGGTATCACCCGGCAGGGGGTGCGGGCCTGGCTCCAACGGCACGGGTACCCGAAGGACCCAGACGGCCGTTATCGGATCGACGCAGCCACCGAGGCACGGATGCGCGCCTACTTCGCGGCGCGCAGGACTCCTCCGCCGCCGGGGCCGTGCAGCGTGGACGGGTGCGACCGCCCGCGCATGAGCCGGCGCGCCGAGCTGTGCGCTCTGCACCACCAACGGATGTACCGGCACGGGACCGTCGAGCGTCCCCTCCCGGGGGAGAACAACCGGGGCAAGACGCACTGCCCGAAGGGGCACCCCTACACGCCCGAGAACACCTACAGGCACGCCGACGGGCGGCGCCGCTGCCGCAGGTGCCGGATCGACCAGGCCGCAGCCTCGAAGCGCGCCCGCGCTGCCCGGGGGCTGACCTGATCCGCGGTGTGACTTCTGGTACTGGTGCGAACGTGTTCCTGGCGCAGGCGCGTCCCCTGTCCATCCGGCCGGGGACGCGCCTACCGAGGAAGGTCCTCAGGACCGCGGGCTCAGTGCGCGGCCTGGTACGCCTTGAGGATCGGTGCGGCGATGCGACCGCGGTCGGAGACCTCGTGGCCGTTCGCTCGTGCCCACTCACGGATCTTCGCGAGCTGCTCGCGGTCGGTGCGTGCCCCGCTGCGAGCCGACGGCCGACCAGAGCGTGTGGACGTCTTGCGCGCGTGCTCCACCCACTTGCCCACGGCGGTGCGCAACTCGTCGGCGTGCTTGGTCGTGAGGTCGATCTCGTAGGTGACGCCATCGAGCGAGAACGTCACCGTCTCGTCAGCGTCAGTGCCATCGACGTCGTCGACGAGAATGATCTGCTTCTTCTGAACCACTAGAGCCCCTCTCAGAGAAATGAACAGCCGCACAAACTATGGGTGCCGCAACTGAAGGAAGCAACCCGATGCCGCGGTGTGTCTCTGGCGCGAAATTTGCGGCGCGCGGCGGACATATTTTTGGGATAACCGTGTCGGGATGGCGTCGGGTCGAGAACCCGCGAGTCAGTGTCGTTAGTGAGCCACGGTGCGCCTCGACCATTCCGATCAGATCGTCGGCGATCTGCTCATGGATCAGGTGGGCGCGCGGGCCTGAGGCATCGACCAGAGACGTGATCACCGGATATCGGGCTCGACGACTACAACTCGCCCCGCTCGACCCGTTCGCGCGTCACCGCGTACTGGGCCTCGATGTACTCCTCGAACTTCGACCGCTCGATCCGCCACACCCTCTTGGGTCCGATCTGCAAGGCGGGTAGCTCGCCGCTGCGGCACAGCCCGTAGACGATCGTCGGCGAGACACCGAGCTCAGAGACCACGTCCTCGAGCTTCATGAAGCGAGGCGAACGGTCCTCGCCGGCGTCGGCAACCATGCGCCCATCATCGCTGCCCGCACACCACCCCGGTGACCGTTGTCCACAGGCTCAGCTCGCTGCGGGCGGCCGACGGCGAGGAACCGTCCGGAACACGTCGGCCACGTCCAACCAGCACAGCAACTCGCGTGCGTTCGTCGGCCCGTACGGAGGCTTCGCTATCACCAGCACCCGGTCGTCCGTCCACCTGATCGCCCGCGCCGGCACCCACTCGACCCCCGTCGACCACACCAACCGGACGATCACGGGTCGATCACCCTGCGGTCGAAGCGACACCCGACGCGGCACCCGCGCCTTGTTCAACGGATCCTGATCCGGCCAGAACCAACCTTCCGCCGGCGGCACATCCAGCGGGCGCTCCTCACGCCGACCCTCACCCGTCACAGGGCCTACGATAGAACACCAGTTCGAATGGTTGGAGGTGGCCGAGACCGTGACCGCCCCCACCAGTGACGCCCTCGCCACCGCCCGCGCGGCGCTTGCGGCTGCCGAGTTGCGCACCGGACTGCGTGAAGGGCCGGGCGTCGAACGCCGTGCGCGCCTGCGCTCGATCCCGGGCGCAGCCGCGACACCGGCGCGCCCAGAGCCGATCGGCGTACGCGACCTCCTCCCGGAGGGCCGTCTGCCGCAGGGGTCGGTCAGCGTCGTGGCCGGCTCGCCCAACCTGCTGCTGGCGTTGCTGGCGGCGTCCCAGGAGCGCGATGACTGGATCGCGTTCGTCGCTGCACCCGAGACCGGCTACCTTGCCGCAGCAGAGCGTGGCATCGACCTCGAGCGAGTCATCGCCATCCCCGACACTCACGGCCGCCCTGCCGAGACGGTCGCCGCACTGCTCGACGGCATGAGCTATGTCGTCACCGGTCCCCAGATCGCACTGTCGCCTTCGGAGCGCCGGCGACTGCTCGTCCGGGCTCGCGAGCGCGGTGCAGGCCTGGTCTCCACGACGCCGTGGGAGCATGCGGCGCTACGCCTGCACGTCGTCGGCGCGCGGTGGTCCGGCGTCGACGAAGGGGCTGGCTACCTCAGGCACTGCGAGCTCGACGTCGACGTCGCCGGCCGCGGAGCCGGGCTGCGACAGACCATCGCCCTGCCGCCGGGCCCCGTGAAGGGCGACGACGACAGGGCGGCCGAGAGGAAGGGCGACGGCGGCTACGAGGCCCTGGCGGCCTTCGGCTGAACGACGCGAAGGCCGGGGCGGAAGTCGGAGATCTCGACGGGGATCGTCTCGTCGGAGAGCTCGAGGTTCCGCTCGCCGAATCGAGAGGCTCTACCGGCGACGTCGGCGACATGCTCGCGCTGCTCGTCTGTGCGCTGCAGGGCACGCAGAAGCGCGTCGCAGCCCCCGGGCACCTCGACGTCCCACCCTGGACCGGTGAGGTTGCACTGTCCGCGCACGCCCTGGCGGCGGTCGATGATCGTGTACACGATCTCGCTCGCGGCCCAGAGCTCGCGCTTGCGGGTCAAGACGCTGTAGTGCTCATCGCCGGCGCGCACGGTCCACCAGCGCCCCGCCTCGCGGGTAGGGGTCGCGAAGCGCACTCGGTCGCCGGATGTCAGGGCGCGGATCGGGCTCGAGGAAGCCTCGGCAGGCATGGTGGGTGTCGCGTCGACGGTGAGCATGTCGCCCCCTGTGCGGGTCTGGCAGGAACGGTGGGTCTGTTAGGCGCTGAGGGCTTCGAGCGCTGCGCCAGCGTGCGGCTCGAGCGTGGCGGCCATGGCCCCCTTGAGCTTCTGGATCGCCTTGTGGCACCGCTTGCGGGCCATCGCCATCGAGCACCCGAACTTCTCGACGGCCTCGGGGTAGCCCAGTCGCCTTACCGACGGGTCGTCCGGCAGGTAGACCGCCGCGAGGAGACGTGCGTCCTCGAGCGAGATCACCTCGGCCTTGACGCCCCACGCCATCACGTCGATGAGGTCGGCCTCAGCGGTGATGTCCTCGGTCGGGTCCTTGTCGATCGTCGCCAGGTCAAGAGGGTCGATGGACGGATGCAGGCGGTGGGTCTCCCCGGAACTCCGGTAGTCCCGGACGAACTCGCTCGGATCCAGTGGCACGTCGTTGTAGTGCTGCTCGCGAACCCCGGTGACGCGCCGAAGGGTGTCGAACGCGAGATTGGCCGCGACGCTGTTCTTCCGACGCTCGACCGGGTAGGTCGTCATGACCTCCCAGAAATCGCCGATCGTGATGTGGCGGCGATCCTCCGCCCACGTGTCCGAGGTCGACGTGCAGTCGGCCGGGTTGGTGTGAGCGCTTGTCTGGGCCAGCTTCGGAAGCATCGCCTGCAGCACCGTGCGGCCGGCGAGCTGCTGGCCGCCTTGGAACTGCCGGATGAGCGCGAGCAGGATCTCGTTCTTGCGAGCATTCGGCGCAGAGTCGATCGCGTCGACGATGTCCCCGGGGCGCGCGAAGCCCGCGAGCGCAGGTTCGGTCCGTGCCCAGCGGCGCAGCGTCGACCGCGTGCTGGCGGATGTCTGCAGCTGCACCCACTCCTGGGCGAGGTGGCGGTACAGCGGCGACGCGAAGCCGGTGGGGGCAACGTCGTGCTGCCGGAACGGGTTCCTCGTCTTGCTCATCGCTCTGACTCCCTGTGCGTGCGGTTGGTGCGTGCAACGTAGGCAGGACTGCTCCGATTTGACTACGGGTGTGGGGCCACCATGCGCCTTGTCCGGCCGAGCCCCACTCAACTGACGGGGGCTTGCCGGATCTCTTGCCCGATCCGCACGCGGCCGAAATCGCCTGCGGGCAAGGGCGTAGCGGTGGGGCTGGGCAAGGCGTGAGGGCCTGTGACCTGCGATGACGCGGGATGGGCAGGAGCGCGAGAAGAAAGCCGAGCAAGACGGGTAACAGCGGCCTCTGTGACCGCACCTTCTGTTCTCGAAGGCGTCCGAGAGCTGAGGAGAACCCGATGAGTCCTGTCCACCGCGTGCACCACGACGTCGCCGACGACATGGCTGATGCCCGCGACCTGGCCGACACGGCCACGGTCAAGCGCGCCGCGGATGCCGTGCGTGAGGCCGTGGCCAAGCTCGCCGCGCGCCCGCTGGACGAGGACACGACCAAGCAGATGCAGGCGGCGCTCCAGCAGGCCGAGACGCCGGCCGTCCGCAGGGCGGTGCGCCGACTGCGCGAGCCGAGCTCGCCCCGGCCCGTGCTGTCGGTGGTGCCGTCGTTCGACGAGCGCGTCAGCGCCGTGAACCGAGGAGGTGACGCAGCGTGAAGCTCAAGACCCGTTCGCGCGAGAAGCGCGAAGAGGACCAGGCGCCCTACGAGGTGGCCGACGACCAGGCTCGAACGACCGAGGCCGCGGCCTCGACGTCAGCCGAGACCATGAACTGGACGGGCGGCTCCCTGTGGGCCTCCCGTGCCGCCACCGGTGCGCTGTGGGCCGCCGTCGTCGCCGGGCCCCTCGCGCTCGCCGGCGTGGTCGCGTTCGCCGCGACGCCGCCGAGCACGGCGCCCGCCGCAGTGGAGCAGGTCGACGTCGGGGAGGCCACGACCGCCGGGGAGACCGCGCGCGACCTCGTCGACGCGTGGCTCACTGCCACGCGAGAGAACGCCGGCGCCCTGCAGCGGCAGTACCCGGCCGAGGTCGCGTCCCTGCCCGACGAGGCGCTGCCCGTGCGATCGGTCGCCGTTGCCTCGGTGACCGACACGGGCGAGGGGACGTGGTCGGTCGTGGTGGGCGCCGACGTCGACGAGCCCACGACCGCCGCCTCCGATGCAGACGACGACACCGAGGCGACGACGACCTGGGTGCGCCGGTACTTCCAGGTGCCTGTCCTCGTCGCCCCGACCCAGGCCGGGCTCGGTGCTCGAGCTGGTGCCCTGCCGACCCCGGTCGCCGGACCGCCCCTCCTGGCGGACGCGCCGAACGACTTCACCAGCGACGTCGCCGCGGACACCGAGCTGCACGAGTCCGTCGCCGGCTTCCTCACCGCCCAGCTGACGGGCGAGGGCGACATCGAGCGCTACGTGAGCCCGGGCGCCGTCATCGCCCCGATCGACCCCGCGCCCTACAGCGGCGTCGAGATCGACGGCATCAAGACCAGCGGCACCCACGAGAACGGCTCCACGCCGACCGACGGTGACCAGCTGGACGTGCTCGTCGACGTCGCCCTCGTGCGACCCGACGGCGAGAAGACCTCTGCGCAGTACGTCCTCGACCTCGAGGCACGCGCGGGGCGGTGGGAGGTCGCCGACATCTCCACCGCGAACACCACGCGTCCGGACTGGACGCCCACCTCCGAAGGAGACCCCTCATGATCGACCTCACCGTTGTGGACGTCGTCACCCAGGCGCTCGGCGCCGGCCAGGTGCAGGCCGCCGGCGGCGCGACGCTCACCGATTCCCTGAACAGCCTGATCAGCGGCTTCATCTCGCTGCTCAAGAACGCGGCGATCCTCGTCGTCTTCTACTTCATCGTCATGAAGGCGGCACAGTCGCGGTTCGCCGTCGCCGCCGTCATCGTGTCGGTCGTCGTCGGCGCCCTCGTGCTCTTCGCGATCAACGGCGGCGTCAAGTGGGCGCAGGACCGCTTCACGAACGAGGTGAACGCCACCTCGGCGAGCCCCGCCGTCGTGCTGACCATCGACACCCCCAACCCGGACCTGGTCTGACTCACAGGCCCCACGGACAGGAGGTGTGGTGATGGCTCAGGAAACGGAAGCGGCGCGCTGGTTCACCCGTGCCCGTCGGATCCCGATCCTGATTGGACGGGCGCACGACGGGTCCCGAATCCCCGGTGGCCCGTACACGATCGGGCAGGTCATCGCGGCTGCCATCGCACTGTTCGTGATGTGGAAGACCGCGACGCTGTGGGCCCACTTCGGCTGGGTCACCAACGCCACCGTCTTCATCGGGGTCGTGGCCGGGGTCGTCATCCTCGTGGGCAAGCTCCCGCGCGGCGGCCGCAACCCCTTGTCGTGGGCCGCCGGCTTCCTCGCCCTCTACCTGCGCACGCCCGGCGGGACCGTCGGAGGCCGCCCGCTCCGGGTCACCCCGCCCCGCAAGGTCCAGCACCGCATCGTGATGCCCGTCGCCACGCTCCCCACGAGCACGCAGGACGAGGACGACCGGGGAGTGCAGCCGGCCACGGCCGAGCAACCGTCCGTGGACCCGACACCCGTCGCGGCCCAGGCCGCCCCGCAACCGCCCCGCACCGCCGCGCCCGCAGGGGCGCAAGTGCAGCTCACCGCAGTCGGCCGGCTGCTGGCCGTGAACAACGCCGAGGAGGACTCATGAGGAGCCACCTGACCGACATGACCCACAACCTCACCTGGACCCGCTCGGGGACCGTGTGGGCGATGTGGCGCCTCGACCCGCTCGCGTACGGGTACCGCCCGCTGGACAGCAAGGTCGAGGTGCGGAACCTGCACACGGCGCTGTTCCAGGCGCTGCGGGGCGAGGCGCTCCTCATGGGCGTGTGCGCGTCGACGGACCCCACTGCCGTCGTCGAGCGGATGGTGCAGGGCGTCGACCTCGAGAAGCGTCCCGAGTGGGCCCAGGAGTGCATCGAGACCCTGGACTTCCTGATGGAGATCGACATCGGCCGTCGCGCGTACTGGCTTGCGGTGCCGCTGCCGAACAAGGGAGCCAAGGCCTGGACGGAGCCGCTCCGGTCGGCCAAGGCGAACCTCAAGGACACCCTGGCGATGCCGCGCACCGGGCCGTCGCGACGCGAGATCGAGGCGCGGCTGGAGCAGGCCGAGCTCATCCGCAAGGCGCTGCCGGGCAAGTTCAAGGCGCGCCCGGCGAGCGTGGCCGAGATGGTGTGGCTGGAGCTTCACGCCCAGCAGCGCGGCCTGCACCTGGACATGGCGGTCCCGGTCGACGACCAGGACCCGATGACACAGATGCTGACCGCGGGCACGGCGATCCCCGACGTGCACCTCGACCCCTGCGGCCAGACCGACGACGAGATCAAGCGCGAGCAGCCGGGCAAGAGGCGGGGCAAGACAACGGGCAAGAGCCACCCCACCCGACTGCCCGCGCACAAGATCCTCAGCCGCCGCTACCTCAAGGTCACCAACCTGATGACCGAGCAGCCGTCGTACCAGGTGATGCTCGCGATGGCGGACGTGCCCAACGGCGGGGCGGCGTTCCCCGGCGGCGAGTGGCTCGGCCGGATCGACGAGACGGGCATGGCCGTCGACTGGGCACTGCGGATGCACGTGCGCACCGGTGCCGAGGTCACCGCCCGCAACCGCCGCGCCAACGCCAACCTGAGCGACCAGATGGACCAGCGCTCCGAGGACAACCGCGCCGGCGGCATGAGCCAGCTCGCGCTGGCCGGCCAGGAGCTCGCCGAGCTGCAGTCGATCATCGACGCCGACGACATGGAGGTCGAGGTCGAGCACACCGCGATCTTCGCGATCGGCGCACCTGCGCCCGAGGAAGCGATCGACACCGCCCGCGAGCTCACCAAGCACTTCGCACGATCGCACTTCAAGTTCGTCACCGACGCGGTGGCCCAGGAAGACCTCTGGCACGCCATGCTGCCCGCCACGCCGACGAGCCAGCCGGTACGGCAGCTGTCGCAGATCACCACCGCGGGCAAGCTCTCCTTCGCGATGCCGATCGTGACCAGCGAGCTCGGCGACGACCGAGGCAGCCTCCTGGCCCTCGAGATCTCCGGTGGCCGCCCCCACCCCGTGCTGATCGACCTCGCCGGCGCCGGCACCGACATGGACGTCGCCATGGCGGTAGGCGTCGTAGGCGAGCTCGGCTCCGGAAAGTCGGTCACCCTCAAGAAGCTCGGCTTCGACGCCGTCGACCGCGGGGCGACCCTCATCGCCGTCGACCGGACGAAGGTCGGCGAGTGGGCCACCGCCGTCGAGCCGATCCCCGGATCGGTCGTCGTCGACGTGTCCGAGGCCGCCCAGCACAGCCTCGACCCGCTGCGCATCTTCGGCACCCGTGGCGCCCGCTACGCGCAGTCCTTCCTGACCACGCTGCTGAACATCGACTCCACCGACAACGAGGGAGTGCTCCTCAGCGACGTCCTGGAAAAGGGGTACCTCGAGCGCTACGGGATCACCAGCCTCGGCGCCCTCATCGCGCACCTGATCAGCGACGAGTGCACCCACACCGACGCCAAGGACCTCGGACGCAAGATGAACGTCTTCGCCCGCAAGGACTTCGGCGCCGCGATCTTCGACCCCGACCTGCCTGCCCTCGACCTGACCGCGCCCGCGATCGTCGTGCGCACCGCAGAGCTCGAGCTGCCCGACTCCGAGGAGCTGAACAACCCGCTGCGCTTCCGCCAGATGCGACTGGAGAAGAAGCTCGGCCGCGCGGTCTACGCACTAATCACCGCCATCGCCAAGCACCGCTGCTTCGACGACACCGACCGCCTCGGTGTGTTCATCGTCGACGAGGCCCACTCCGTCACCAGCTCGCCCGAGGGCCTGCAGCACCTCACCGAGTTCGTGCGCGACGGGCGCAAGCACCTGGCCGCCCTCATCCTCGGCTCCCACGACCCTGAGGCCGACTTCGGCGACGAGGTGCTGCGCGGACTCATCCCGTTCCGCATCATCATGCGCCACCGGGACCGCACCCTCGCCGCGCGAGGCCTGCGCTGGCTCCAGGGGATGGAGACCAACTCCCCCGTCGACGAGGAGCTCATCGACCTCATCGCGAACGAGACCTCCCCGGTCCGCGCCGACGGCGGCGTCCTGCCCGAGCGGCGCGGGGAGAACCTGATGCGCGACTTCCAGGGGCGCATCGGCCGCGCCAAGATCCTGCCGCCGGTGACCCCCTCGCGTGCCAAGGCCGTGCTGACCACACCCCGGGGGGCCGCAGCATGAGCACCAAGCGCCGGATCATCATCACCCTCGCCATCACCGCCGCGACCCTCCTGGCCACCGCCGGGAGCGCCAGCGCCGCCGACATCGCGCCCGGCACCGGCACCGGCACTGAGGAGTCGCTCACAGGCCTCTCCGTGACCGACACCCACGGGATCCCCACCACCGCGTTCGGACTCGCCATGTACGACGGCGGCCAGGTCTGGAACGCGGACAACTGGTTCTTCAACATGCTGATGCAGCTGGCCTGGGAGCCCTACCGGTACTTCATGTCCACGGCGATCGGGATGCTCTCGTTCATCCTCGACCTCACCTGGGTCGACTGGCTCCTGACCCCGCTCAAGTCGCTCAGCATGATCACCCAGACCCTCGTCGCCGAATTCGGCCTGGCGCCCCTGATGATCACCCTGCTCGCCTTCGTCGTCGGCTGGTGGCTGCTCAAGGGCCGCTACGCCAGCGGCATCGTCGAGCTCATCATCGGCTGCGTCATCGCGGCGCTCGCGGCCGGCGTACTCGCGAACCCGGTGGGCCTGATCGCCGACAAGAACGACGGCCTGATCTACCAGAGCCGTGACGCGGGCCGCGATATCGCGACCGCGATCGCGACCGACGGGAAGGTGACCGACTCCGACTCCGACGTCGTCAGCGAGGGCGACACCTCGACGATCGTCGACACGTTCATCCGTGTTCCGCACCAGATCATCAACTACGGGGACGTCATCGACGGCACCCGGTGCGAGAAGACCTACGACCAGGCCCTCAAGGAGAACGAGGACCCGACCAAGGTGCGCGAGACGATCGGGCGCTGCGACAAGGAATACAAGGAGCACTCGGACCACCCGGATATTCCGAAGGCGGTGAACGCCTTCGAGATGTGGACCGTCTGGGTGACCTTCGGACTCTTCTCGCTGGTCGTCATCATCGTGTTCATCCTGTCGGTACTCGGCGCAGGATGGCAGTCGATCAAGCTTGTCTGGTCGCTGATTCTCGGAATGGTTCCCGGCGGCCCCCGAGCATCCTTGATGCGCTCGTTCAGCAACACCGCGTTCGCACTGTCCATGATCGCGATCACGTACATCTTCGTCGCGGGCTGGATGCGGCTGCAGACAGCGTTCTTCGCTGCGACGGACGACCAGGCATTCCTCCTGCGCATCCGGCTCTTCAACCTGCTGCTGCTGTGCGGGGCGATCGCGCTCGTCCTGGCCAGGCACAAGATCAAGAAGGGGTGGCACCGTCTCGGGGACCGGCTCGCGCAGCTGGGGGCCAGCAGTGCGAACCACACCCCCAGCAAGCTGCCCGCCCAGATCGGCGACAAGGCCTACCAGGCCTGGCTGTTCGGGCGTCGCAACCGTGCGCCGAAGGCGCCGGCGGAGCCGACGCCGCTGCAGTCGACGCCGGCTCCGACCCCTCTGCCCGCCCCCGCTCGCCAGCCGCTCGCGCTCGAACCCGGCGGCAAGCCTGCGCTCCAGATCGGTGCCGGCAACGAGCGTGGGCTGCCGCCCGGGACGTCGCCGCGGCCGGCCTGGCGCAACGGCGGCCCGTTCACCCAGCCACCCGGCGGCGGTGCGGCGGCGCAGATCGCCAAGGCGCCGTCCAAGGCGCTGGTGCTGCGTTCCCGCCTGGGCACGGCGACCAAGGTCGCAGCGCACGGTGGCCTCATCGTCGCCTCTGGTGGCACCGGCGCCGCGGTCACCGGCGCGAAGGTGGTTGCGGCCGGAGGTAAGGCAGGGACGCTGGCCCGCACCGCCGGCACGGCAGCCGCGGCCGCCAAGGCCGGCACCGTGACGCGTGGAGTGACGGCAGCGGCCACCACCACCAAGGCTGCGACCGCCAAGACGGCCGTGGCACGCACCACCAAGGCTGTCGACAGCGTGCGGACCGCACGCGCGGAGGCGATGCGGGCCCGGATCATGGCGACGCAGATGCGGCCGCACAAGGAGGGCATGGTCGACCAGACCACCGGCGTCACCTACCAGCGCCAGGTCCCCGCTGAGGGCCAGGAGAACGTCGAGGTCTACCGCCCCAGCGGCATCGACCCCGACTCGGTGCACGAGCTGCGGGCCCGGCTCAAGGCCGCCCACATGCCCCCGCGACAGGACGGCTGACCCCGCCGTGCGCAGACCCCGAAAGGAGGCACGTCCATGAGCAAGAAGTGGCTCTTCGCCGTTGCTGCGGGTGCCCTGCTGCTGGTCGCCGTGCCGGTCGGGGTCGTGGGCCTGATCATGTTCGCCGTGGTCGGCAGTGGCCCCAAGGCCGAAGCGAGCGGCGGTACCGGCGCGCTGAACCTGCAGGCCATCCCGGCGGCCTACCGCGACGCCGTCGTGCAGGCCGGCGAGCGGTGCAAAGGGGTGAGCGCACCGCTGCTGGCCGCCCAGATCGAAGCTGAGTCGGCCTGGAACCCGGCCGCCGTCAGCCCAGTTGGCGCGACCGGCATGGCCCAGTTCATGCCCGCAACGTGGAAGGAGTTCGGCAAGGACTACTCGGGCGACGGGCTGGCCGACGCGAACGAGCCGCTCGACGCGATCGGGTCGCAGGCCGACTACATGTGCCACCTGTACGCGTGGGTCACCGACCAGCTCGACGCGGGGACCATCAACGGTGACCCCACGCGCCTCACCCTCGCGGCCTACAACGCCGGCTCCGGGCGAGTCCTGAGCGCCGGTGGGATCCCGCCCATCACTGAGACCCGCTCGTACGTGGACAAGATCATGGCAGGCATCGCTCGGTACACCCGAGCGCTCAACGACAAGAACTACGACAGCGGCGGAGGCCCCGCCGTCTCGGCCGACGGCACCTACCGGGAGGCCATCGGCGGCTCCGGGAAGCTCGACCGGTCCAACCTGTGCCAGATCGCATGGGCCGCTCCCGGCCAGGTCCTGCGATGCGACGCCCAGCGGGCTCTGACCGACCTCAACAAGGCGTTCAAGGCGAAGTTCGGGCAGAACCTCGCGATCACCGACGCCTACCGCGACTACGCCACACAGGTCGCCCTGAAGCGAACCAAGGGGTACCTCGCGGCCCAGCCCGGGTACTCCAACCACGGGTGGGGCCTGGCCATCGACATCGGGAACATCGGGGCCGAAGGCAGCACCAAGCACCGGTGGCTGCGCGAGCACGGACCCGCATTCGGCTGGCAACATCCATCCTGGGCCCGCACGGACGGCCGTAAACCCGAGGCCTGGCATTGGGAATTTATTGGTACAGAATCGCCCAAGAGTGGATGAGTAGAACAAAGGATACGCCATGAAGTCCCGGCTCGTAGTCGCGCTCACGGCAGCCGCCCTGCTCCTGGCCGGCTGCGCCAACGCCGACCCCGAGGGCGCTGCCACTCCCACGGCGCTCGCGCCCACCCGCGCGCCCTCAGGCAACGGCCAGGACTCCAACCCGGACCCCGACGCGACGCCGAGCACCCCCAGCACGCCGAAGGCACCACCGAGCGCGGACGAGGTCGCGGACACGGTCACCCGCACCTGGTGGCAGCTCGATGGCACCGTCGACGACTCCCCGGTGGATGCCCACCGCCGTGCGGCAGGGCACCTCACCGAGCACTTCGCCGAAGCCAACACCCAGGATCTGCCCGGCAACCCCGGGGACTGGTGGAATCAGCTCGTGGCCGACAAGGCGCACTACAAGGTCGCCGTCACCGAGGCCGACACCGCCATGGCGGCCGACCTGCCCGACGACACGCCCCACCGCGCCACCCGCGCCCGCATCGCCGAGCTGACCCCCACCAACGACGACGGACCCACCGGTGATCCCCGCATCGTGGTGATGACCATCGACCTGTACCGCGAAGCCGAGGACCAGCCCTGGCTCGTCGACGACATGCAGGTCGACGAGGCTCAGGACCTCTCCACGTCCCCGCAGGACTTCGGCTGAGGCGCAAGAACTCCTTCGCGGCACGCGGTCACAACGAGCTGTCGCGGCGCACCTTCTGCTCCTAGAGGCAACCAGACCCTAGGAAGGCAGCCCGCGTGACCCGCATCCGTGCACCTCGATACCGGCCGACCACAAGCGAGACCATCAGGCTCGCCGCGGCGCTCCTCGCCACGACCGGTCTCCTGCTGACCCCGGCCACCGTGGCCCACATCGCCATGCACACGCGCGACCATCACGCGTGGGCCGGCGGGCTGGGCTGGCTGGCGCTCACCGCCGCTGCTGCAGCGGTGCTGCTCGCCCGCCCGGCGCCCCATGCCCTGATACCCGGCGACCACCCCGATCAGACCATGAGAACCCCCGCGACCCGAGGTGGTTGGTGATGGCGAAGAAGTCGAGTTCCCACGGCCCCGCACGCCCCGATGGATACGTCGTCGACGCCGACCGCGGCGCCGGCACCGTCGCCACCAAGGCCGCCCAGGTCATGGACACCAGCGAGCACGCCGAACGCACCGCCGGCCGCGAAGGACTACGCGACCTCGACCGCATGACCGAGTCCATGCCCGGCCTCAACCGCATGCAGAAGGACCGCGAGCGCCTGATGCCGCGCGGGACGAGCGCGGCGCTGGGCCACCCGGTGATGCAGCGGCGGTTGCCGCCGACGGAGGACGTGCGCGTCCCGGTGTCCTCGAGGCAGCGCAAGGCGCGCTCGAAGGCCCGCACGGCGACGCTGGCTGGTCTTCCGGAGGTGCAGGTGCGCACGCAGCGGGTCCTGGTGGGGCGGGCGGAGGCGTGGCGGTCGATCAACGATCAGCTCTCCGAGCACACCGGCGACCTGGCCGAGCTGTCGGAGGCCGATCAGGCGCGGGTGCGGCGGATCGACCGGTCGATCCAGGCGTACGAGCGGCGCAACGATCGTGGGCACGTGGTGTACGCGAACGTCGCGATGCCCTGGTACATCAACCGGCAGAACGTCGCGGGGTTCGTCGCGAACAACTTCCGCGCCGGACAGCGGCTGTCGTTCGACCGGTACACCGCGGCGACCCACCAGCTGCACGAGACCGCGGGGCAGGTGTCGGACGAGCGGGGGCGGGTGGTGGTGTTCGAGATGGAGACCCGCCGCGGCGCGTACCTCGGGAAGTCGGACGGGGCTGACAACACCCAGCACCTGCTGCCGCGAGGGCTGGAGTTCGAGGTAGTCGGCACCCACGAGGCGAACTTCCGGCGCCCGGACGGAACGACCGGACGAAAGCGTGTCGTGCAGCTGCGCGACGTGACGGACGAGAAGTGAGGAGCGTGATCATGGCGAACAAGGACGACCTCTGGGAGAACACGGAGCCCATCGAGGAGCTGCGCCGCGGGGACTGGGGGTTCGCGCCCGAGATCCTCGCCGCCGGCATGGATCTGCCCCGACGCACGGACGGGAGCGAGTACGAGGCCGCGATGCGGGGCCACGAGATCAAGCCCAACTCCTCGGGGCCGGTGTACGTCGACCCGATGGCGGCCACTGGTGACCTGCCGCGCCGAGAGGACCGGCGGCCGGGGGGCCACGATGCCTGAGCCGCGCAGGGTGTGCACCGTGTGCGGGCACGATGTCGACGCCGACGGCATCCACGACTACGCGGGAAGCGCCGAGCATGACCGGGTGCTGGACATCGAGGCTGCCCGCTCCGCGGCCCATGGCTCGATCGAGCGAGCCCGGCGCGAGCTCCTGGCCGCCGTGCAGGCGGTCAAGCTCCTCGGGAGCAAGAGCGTGTACGACGTCGAGGTCGCCGAGGGCGGGATGCGCACCCGGCTCGTGGCCGCCCTGGACGGCGTCGACGTGACACTGGCAGGCGTCGCTGCGCTCATCCCGGAACCCGGCCTCGCCACCAAGGGGCGGTGACGACCGTCGTGACCACGCTGGCCGGAGCGGTGCTCGGGGTGGGCCTCGGGGTCCTGCTCTGCCTATGGCTCGCGCGCACGACGTACCGTCGGACAACCGACATGCCCCGTCTGAAGGCGCGGCTCGGCGCACGAATCGCGGTGGTCGCGGGCTGCGCCGCGGCCGGCGCGATCGCTGCGGGCCAGGCCGCGCCCTGGGTCGCAGCGGGCGTGGGCGTCTACCTCGTCGCGGCCGTCGCCCTCGTATGGATCGACCTCGACGTCCACCGCATCCCTGACCGCATCCTGGGCCCGACGGCGGCGGGCCTGGTCGTGACCCTGCTGTGGGGAGGGATCGTCGAGGGCCCGCAGGTCTGGTTGCAGGCCGCGGTCGGTGCGGCCGCGTTCGGGCTGCCATTCCTCCTACTCGCCCTCTTCGGGCCGATGGGCCGCGGCGACGTCAAGCTCGCGGTCGTCACCGGCCTGCTGGTCGGGCCGATGGGCTGGTCCGCTGGCGTGACCGCCATCGCGGGCACCTTCCTCCTGGGCGGCCTCGTCGGAGCGGGCATGCTCCTGCGAGGGCGGCGACGCGACGATCACCTCGCCTACGGCCCGATGATCATCGCCGGCGCCGCGCTCGCGGCCGTGACCTCAGGGGTCGTGTGAGTGTTCCGCGTGGCCCCTTCGAGCGCCCCCGTCATCGCCGTCGCCCGGTGAAGCGATGGGTGAGCCAGGCGCCCCACATGCGCGACGTCTCGGTCGTTCGCTGCGCCAGATGGTCGGCGACGTCGCGACCCTGGGCCGTGAGCTCGTAGACCGGTCCGTGCTCGTCGGGCAGGGTGTCGACGAGTGGCGTGGCCAGTTCAACCAGGCGTGACTTGCGCGCGCTGCGAGGGTGCGTGATCGCGGCCTGGTTCAGGAGGCGGCGCAGCTCGACCATGGTCAGTGCGTTCAGGCGAAGCTCTGTCCGCAGCGCGGCGTCGTCGTTCGTGCGGACGTACCCGGCCTGCTGGAGGGCGTCCAGGCTCTGTGCGTCGTTGCAGCCCTGCTCGCGGATGTAGTAGCTGCTGCCGTAGTGGCGTTCGAACCCCGGCCCGTGGGCGGCGGGGCGGCTTGCGATGACGTCCAGATGCGACCTGCTGTTCAGGGGGAGTGCCTTCAAGCTCTCAAGAGCCGCGGGCATGCTCGGGAACACGGCGAGATCGCTCAGGTGGACGGTCGCAGTCGTGGCCGCAAAGCGGTCGTTGAGCGAGACCATCACGCCTACGGGGTCCAGGGGCGTCACGGGCCACGGCGCCATGACAGCGGCCAGCCCGCCGTCGCCATGAAGGACAGGCGTGTTCGAGTACGACTCATGCGGAAGCTGCTGGATCAGCGCCGTCCTCAGATCGAGGGCAGCCTCCCTGCTGAGACCGACGAGGTCGTCGAACTGCACGCGCAACAGGCGGCGGACTCTCTCGATCCATTCCGTCGCCCAGTCGGGCGACTCGCGCGGGATGAGGCCTGCCTCAAGGACGGTGCTCAAGTCGGGCGACATCTCGATGGCTATACCGATGCCCGGGTTCGCCGCGACGATCTGGAGCACGTACGCGATGACCGCGTCCGGGTCGTCGTTCTCAAGCCGATCCCGGATCCACGGGCTGAAATCGACGCACGGCATCCTCGACGACGGAGCGTAGCGAGGACTGAGAAGGGGGTAGTCCTCACGGCCCCTGCCGTTGGCGAACTCGGTCGCGGTCTCCTCCACCCGGCCCATCATCGACTCGACCCGCAGCGTCGTCTCGCCGAGGGGATCGCCGCGGGGGATTTGGCCGCCGCACCCGCATCGTCTCCGGCAGGGAACTACGGCCGCTGCAGGTGGAGGAACTTCCTCCGGACACCTTCCTTCGTCAGCCGAGGCCCGCCCGCGTCGCCCAGCACCGCCGCGACGTCCTCCCAGGACACCCGCGCCGCCAACAACTCCTGCACCACATCCTCCGTAGGCGCGCCCGCCTCGAGGCGCTCGCGGCCGCGGCGCAGAGCGGCGTCGTACTGCAGCCAGGGGTGCTCGCGGAGCCAAGCCTCGACCTGTTCCGCGGAGAACGCCCGCCGGACCTGTGGTCGCGCGGGTAGGGGAGCGGGCATCCGCTCAGTGATGCGAGGACGGCCACCGTGCGCCGTCGCCTTGGCGGGGCGGACGGTCGCAGCTCGAAGCGTGGACTTCGAAGGCCGCGCTCCCAGCGTCTGCGCGATCCGTTCGACCACCTGCTGGTAGTCGTACGTCTCGCCCGCCCCGGTGCTCACGTGTCGAGTCTACGAATCGACACGCCACATCATCCCTCCTGTTGACAAATCGGAGCAGTCGCCGCATCGTGGGTGTAGCGCCTCACCAGCGCCACGTCGGACTCACCATCCGCCCCGAGAGGACCAGAACCATGACCATCGCGTCGACGACGGCTACACTCCCGACTACTGCGATCATGCAGCCTGACACGGCGGCACTTCCCTCCATCGAGGGGGAGGCCGCCGTGTCTTTTGCCCGCCAGTTCCCCATCGGGACGGCCCGCTGCGCCACCGCCGACGTCGAGGGCGAGTGGGTCCCCGAGCGCGAGACGATCATCGTCCCCGACGAGATGACCGCGCTGTGCCAGCGCTGCCCCGGACGTCAGGACTGCCTGCTGTGGGCCCTGGCCGGCGACGAAGACGGCTACTGGGCCGCCACCACCTCCGAGGACCGCAAGCAGATGCGCAGCATCGGCCGCGACGACGTCGACACCGCCGACTGGCTGCAGAAGATCCAGCGCGAGAAGTCGATCGCCAAGCATGCCCCGGGCGAGGGCAGCTCCAACAACTACCGGCGCAAGGGCTGCCGCTGCCACGAGTGCCGCGCCGCAAACAGCGCCGAGCGCACCGCCGAGCGCGCCCGCGCCCGCGCTCGCGCCACGGCCGCCGCGGCCTGAGCGCGAGCGCATCCGCGCGGGGTCGAGAGGACGCCACCGCGGGCCGTCCCGTGCCGACCACCACCCCCGAGGAGACCTACGCTGTGGCCGTGATCGATCAGCCCTGGACCCGAGTGCGAAACCCCGCACCCATCCCCGAGCAGCCCACCGTCAAGGACCTGCGCGCGCTGCCCGACGACGAGTTCGACCTGCTCATCCAGTCCCACCTCGTCCCGCGCGACCCCAGCAACACCGGGCGCGCCGCCTGGGACAAGCTCTGGCTCGCGCTGCGCCACAACGACAAGCTCGCCGACCGCACCTACGACACCCTCGAGAACTTCATCCAGGCCACCGAGGGCGCGCTCGAGCGCGGCGAGGTCCCCGAGGCCCAGCGCAAGCGCGCCGCCAAGTTCATCGAGCTGTGCCGCCAGTCCTGGGACCGCATCGACCGCGGCGCCCCCAGCGACCAGCCCCTGGCCTGGGCCGGCAAGGCCGGCGACTTCCAGCCCCAGGCCCGCCGCGTCATCGACACGCTCGTCACCGCCATCGCCGCACACCGAACCGCCGTGCTCGCCGAAGGCCCGCCCGCGGCCGCCGACACCGCGCTGTGGGAGACGCTCAAGACCGTCGACCTCGACCCCGACGACTACGCCTCCAGCCAGCCCTGACCCCGCGAGCGCCAAGATGGCCCGTCCGTCGTCGTGCGTCAGCCGCCCAGAAACTGCGTGGCCCACTGCATGAGCTGATCGGCGGCCACGTTTGAGGCCACGCCGCCAACCAGGGCGTAGGCGCCGCCGCGCACCTTCTCCAGGAACGCGCGGAGCTTGCTCTTCTCAGGGTCGGTCCGGGCCGCCAGAACGGCGTCGACGTAGTCCGCCAGGCCGTCGGCGTCCAGCGTGGTCTGCGCGGCCTGGGTCAAGGTGACCACATCGCCCACGTGCACCGTGACCTGCTGGCTCACCGCGTGCCCCTGCGCGATCGTCGCGCCGTCGCCGTAGATGTTGGTGATGAACTGGGTGGCCACCTGGCGCACCTCGGCATCGTCGGCGACGGTGGGGCCACCGGCTGCACCGGCCTCGGTGTTGGCGGACTGCAGATCCATGGCCAGGCTCATCACCTCGGTTCGGATCGCGTCGACCACGCCGACGAGCGCCTGCTTCGGCACCAGAGTCCTCGCCCTGTACAGAGTCATGCCCGAAAGGCCAAAGGCCTTCCCTTGCGCCGCGAGCTCGTTCCACCTCGTGATCACCATCCCCGGCCACGGGATACCGAGCCCGCCGTCCTCTGCGCTCATCAGCGACTCGAGCTCGGACACCGGCTGGCGGAAGGCCACGCGAAACCAGACGGCGAACCAGTCATCGGGCTGATCTGGTGCAGTGAGGGTTCTCGTCTCGGATGTGCCTCCGTACCCGGTCCAGTAGGTGCTCGCGCCGGTAGGGATTGAGCGGCGGTATACAGGCAGGTCGTCGTCCTGTGTCTCTTCGGGGTACCCGGAGAGTTCGCGTCGTGCCCACTCCCGGATCTCGGTCGCCTCCAAGCGATGCGCGGCTGCCGCGGCCCGGCGCAGTAGATCTGCGGTCCGCACGCTCGGGTCCGCGGCCCCTTCGATGATCCCGTCCAAGGCGCTCGTCATGGAGCGAGTATGCCGCCCGGCGGCGGCGCGTCGACTTCGAGATCCGGCGGCCCCGCCGTTGCCCCCACACCCGGCGACGCCGTCAGAGCGATTGCATACATTGCATCGTGTCAGCTCGTCCCGACGCAACCAGGAGGACTCCATGAACGCCCAGGACATCGCGAGGATCTGCGACGCCGACGTGGACACGTCGCCCGACGCGAGCCGCAAGGGCCGCCCCGGGCGCGCCGACGTCACCGTCGGCGAGCTGATCGACGCCCAGCGACGTCTCGAGGGGGTGGCGCAGGTCGCCGCTTGAGCCCTACCGCGCGCAACGGCGGCCCTCCAGATCGCACCTGGAGGGCCGCTGTCGTGTCAGCCGACCCGACATCGATCGAGGAGGCGCCCGCCACGATACGGCCCCGATAGGTTGGCTCCCATGCCCCACGCACCAACCGTGCCCAGCACGCCCGAGCAGGACGTGACACCGTCGCGCCGCCGGTTGGGGCTGTACTGGCAGCAGTCGACCTTCGACGCCGCCCGCGCGGCGTACGTGGCAGACCTCAACCACCGCCCGGGAGCCCCTCTGGGGTTCGCCGCCTGGGTCGAGGCGGCACTCATCGACCACGTCGACCGCACCCCACGCGAGCGAGCAGACCTCGCAGCCGGGCTCGACCCAGAGAGCGCTCGGCAGGGCATCCCGCGCCCGATCTGGATGGACCGCGCGACGATCACCGCGCTCGAGGACGCCGTGCGCGAGGAACGCGGCGCCGGCCGCATGCTGTCGCAGTCCGCGCTGGCGAGCGAAGCCATCCGCCTGGCCATCGCCAGCGCGCGCGACCGCAGCGGCGGCACCCTGCCTCCGCCGCCAGCCCGCCTGCCGAACAAGCCCATCCGGTAGCCCCAACCACCATCACGACCAGGGCCCCGCACGTCGCGTGCGGGGCCCTAGTCGTGCACGCCCCACGAAATCGGCCATCCCCGGCGGTAACAACGACAGCACGCCCCGCACCTTCCTTCGGTAGAGCAACGGAGATGCGAGGCACTTGATGGACGTCCTGACCGCCGCCTGGTCCGCCCAGACCACGACGGCCCACCCCGCGCCGGCGACCGGCGCACGCTGCGCACGCTGCGCCAGCCGCGCCGCCGTTCACCCGGCACGACAGGCGGTCTCAAAGTCGTTC
This sequence comes from Promicromonospora sp. Marseille-Q5078, assembly GCF_050315395.1. Classification (NCBI taxonomy): domain Bacteria; kingdom Bacillati; phylum Actinomycetota; class Actinomycetes; order Micrococcales; family Promicromonosporaceae; genus Promicromonospora; species Promicromonospora sp. Marseille-Q5078. The sequence goes on along the minus strand of NZ_JBNPQG010000002.1, from coordinate 12,211 downwards.
ACCGGCTACGACGACTGGACTGAACCCCGCGGCACCCACCTGTGCCCGGCGTGCACGTGGGCGTACACCACGCCGGCGCTGCGCACCCACCCGCACCACATCACCCGTGCCCCCGGCTGCGAGCCCCGGTCCCGGGCCCAGGTAACCGAGCGGCTCCTGGCCGGTGCACTCGGCGCCAAGGAAGCGCTCGTGATCCCCCTGCGGCCCGGCCGCAAGCACCTGGTCCCGGTAGCGACCTGGGGGCACATCACCACCGACCACGCCCGGGTGCCCTGGACGGACACCGACGCCCAGCTCCTCGACGCGCTGACGCGACTCCGGGCCAGCGGCTTCGGCTCCCGGATGCTCGCCGAGCCCGCCCCGCCCTTCCACACGCTGTCCCGGGCACCCCGCACCAGCTGGACACAGATCTTCACCGACTGGGAGCAGCTGCACCCCTGGCGAGAGCCCGACAGCCCATGGCTCCCGCTCGCCCTGCACATCACCACCCCGACCACCACCAAGGAGGCGCTCCGTTGAGCATCCCGTTCGCCACCGTCACCGCCACCAGCGACACCGACACCCACCTGGTGGCGCTGAGTCCCGCCCTGCGCGGGACACGGCCCGACGTCCTACCGACCGCCACCCTGTGCGGGCGAGCCACCAGCGGACCGACCACGCAGGTGCACCCCGCGAACGCGAGCTGCAGCCGCTGCTTCGACGTCGTCCCGCTCTACATGGCGCTTCCGGCCTTCGAGGTCGTGGCCCCATGACCGCGACGACCCCGACCCCGCGTGCAGCCGCGCTCACGCCGACCAGCAAGTGGCTCGCCACGGTGCAGGACTACATGCCTCCGCTGGACGGACCCGCCGGAACCGCCGAGCGGCTCCTGCTGCTCGTGCACTACGGCGTCGACTGGACCAACGGCTGGGTGGCGAACTACCGCAAGACCTACTGGGCCGCCCTCCTGCCCGACCGCGTCATCTGCGCGACCTACCGCGCCCCCAACCTTCGCCGCTGGTGGCGCGAGGTCGCCGACGACCTCGGCTCCGCACCCCGCGGCGCGGCCGAACGCGCAGAGCTCGAACACCTGCTGCGCGCCGAGGCCCCGCCCGTCCTGGAAGTGCTGCGGTTCGAGACCGAGGCGCTGCTCCTGCGCACCCGCATCGTCGCCGACGCCGTGCGCGAGTCCCGACCCGAACCCGCCACCGCAGGGAGCCACCGATGACGCCCACGATCACCTGGACCGGCACCCTGACCGCCGCCAGCTCCATCGCGCACGGAGGCGACACCCGCGGCACCATCACCCTCCTGCGCCGCGAACGGGTCATGACCGAGGCGGGCGACTTCGTCTTCATCCCGATCATCTCCGGCAACACCCTGCGCGGGCGGCTGCGCCGCATCGGAGAAGAGCTGCTGCGCGACGCGGTTGGCTACGAGGGCCAGCTGCCCGCGCCCGCCGCGCACGCACTCCGCGGCGGGGGAGCGCTGGCCAAGAGCAGTACCGAACCCCTGTCGGGCAGCCGCCTGCAGCGAGTGCGCGCGCTCGTGCCTCAGCTCGGCGTCTTCGGCGCCGCCGCCGGCGGAACCATCATCGGCGGCGCACTGGACGTCGGAAAGGTCGTCCCGCACCTGGCTGAGACCACCCGGATCACCGGCGCCCCCTCCAAGGTGAGCGCGCTCGACGCCGTCCAGCTTGAGGCATACACCCGCCAGGACGAAGCCGACGCCCACGACTTCGCGCCCGTCCTGGACAGCGACGCCACCGTCACCTTCGACGCCGACGGCACCCCCCACGCCCACCCCGGCAGCAACCAGATGCTGTTCCACATCGAGACCTTCCCCGCCGGCACCCAGTTCTCCACCTGGCTGCGCCTGCGACGACCCAGCCCCCTCGAGCTCGCCTTCGCCACCGACGTCCTGGACACCTTCACCACCACCGGACGCCTCGGCGGACGCGTCGCCATCGGCCACGGCCAGGTGCACGCCGACCTCACCCCCACCCCAGGCCTCCCGGCCGACCTGCCGGACTGGCGCGCCCACGTCCGCACCCACCGCGAGGACATCCTCACCGCCCTCAAGGACCTGGCATGACCATCGACACCCTCACCAACCCGCCCCAGCGCGCCAGCCAGCAGACCCCGGCATACGGCACCGGCGCATGGGAGAAGCGCTACCGGTACGACGCCGCGCAAGGACGCACCCGCACGGTGCCCGCCGATCCCGTTCGCGCCCACCTGCGCGGTCTGCTCGACGCTGACGACGCCAGCACCGCCGCAGCGATCGCCGACACCGCCGGCGTATGCCGCGCCACGATCACCCACCTCCTGCACGGCCAGCGCACGGTCAAGCGCACCATCGCCGACCGCCTCCTGGCCGTGACCACCCACCAGCTCCACGAGCGTCCCGCCCCCCTGGTGCCCAAGATCGGCGTCGTACGCCGCATCCAGGCCCTGCAGGCCTTCGGCTGGACCTACGCCCACATGGAACGGGTGCTCCGCACGGCTGGGCACCTCCACCAGCCCGAGAAGATCGTCGCCGCCCGCGGCCGGCACATCACCCGCGAGACCCACGACGCGATCCGCCACCTGTACGACGAGCTCTCCACCACCCGAGGCCCCTCACCACGCGCCGCATCGCTCGCCGCAGCCCGCGGGTACGCGGTACCCGCGTCCTGGGACGACGACACGATCGACGACCCCAGCGCGGGCCCCGAGGCGCCCGGCGCCGCTCCCGAGACGGCTCACGACCACCTCGACGAGTTCGCCTTCCTGGTGCGCGGAGGAGAGGCCCCTGACCGCGCAGCACACCGCGCCGGGTACAGCTCGGCCGACAGCATCGGCGCCGTCGCACGCCGGCACGACCGCGACGACGTCCTCCGCCTGATGGCAGAAACGGAGTACGTGGACGCATGACCACCCCACCCACGACCACGCCCCGCGAACCAGCAACCTGCGCCTGCGGACTCACGCTGCCCGCCGGCCCCTACACCGGGACCGTGCAGCGCTGCGACGACTGCGCCCCGACCACGCCCGAACCCTGCGACATCTGCACCACACGCCCCGCCCTGCGCCGCTACCCCGCCAGCAGCGGCGAACAGGCCACCCCGGCGCTCGCGGCCAGTACGTACCTGGAGGAGGGGCTCGGCCCGTACCTCGCTGTGTGCGGGCGCTGCGACCGGGTGGGTGGAGCACGATGAGCGGCGAGTTCGTCCCGATGCGGGTGCGGGCTCACCTGGCCGCCGGCGTCGGGCAAGCGGCGCCGTGGGGGATCGCGCTCGACGGTCTGCTGGCCTCCCAGCTGTGGGAGCGCCAGAAGGCGGAGGCGCGCGCCGCGGGACGCGAGTACACGCGCGCCCTGGAGAACGACGACCCGCCCGACCTCGACCTGCCGCTCGCGCGGTGCGAGCCAGAGGACGGGCCGTGGCACTGGGCTGCGACCTGCGCGCACCCTGACCGGGCTGCCGACCGTCCCGACGTGCACACCTGGACCGGACGCGTCGACGAGCGCGAGCTCGAGCAGGTGGCCTCGTCGCTGCCGAAGGTCATCTCAGGGCGCCAGGGCCGCTACCGCGCCCGCCGCATGCCCTTGCTGGTGACCGCCTGCGGGACCCTCACCTGGCACGCGGTCGGAGATCTCGACGCCGTGGCGGACCTACTCTCCGACGTGCGCAGCATCGGCAAGAAGCGCACCAGCGGTGAGGGGCATGTCCTGCGCTGGGACATCGAACCGGCACCCGACCTCGACATGCTGACCGCCGCGCACCTGCACCCCGACGGCACCCTCGGACGCCCCACCCCAGACCACTGCCGGCGCCAGTTCGTCGAGGTGCCCGACACCAGCGTCGGGCGCGCCGGCATCCGCCCGCCATACATGCATCCCGCACGGCAGCACGAGCTCCACCTGCCGGCCCTGCTGTCATGACCACCGCGAACCCCGGCCTCAACCTCCAGGCGTTGCGCGCCCTGCGCTCCACCACCCGCAACCTCGAGCTCGTGCGAAACCGCCTCCGCGCCCACCTGGATGCCCACGAGGGCTACGTCGCGTTCTCCGGAGGCAAGGACTCCCTCGTCGCCCTCCACCTCGCCCACCAGGCCGCCCCCGACGTCCCTGTCGTGTTCTTCGACTCAGGGCTGGAGTACCCCGAGACGTACACCTACATCGCGGACCTCGCCGAGACATGGGACCTCAACCTGCACGTCATGGCGCCCACCGCCGGATCCCTCGAGCTCATGGCGAGCGCCGGTGGATGGAACCACAACGCCCCCGACCAGGCCGTGCCGGACATGCACACCGTCCTGATCACCGAACCTGCCGCAGCAGCACACCGCGCGCACGGGCCCGGCGAGGTCTGGGGCGTGCGGGCCGCCGAAGCCCGCGGCCGCGCCGCGGCGTACACCAACGCCCTGCGCAGCCACCCGTGCACCTGCCCACGACACTGCAGCAGCCCCCACGAGCACCGGGCGCACCACGGCGGCCGGATCGCCCGCAACGACGGAACCGTCGCCTACGGGCCTGCCTGGGACTGGTCCACCGAAGAGGTCTGGACGTACATCGCCCGCCGGCACCTGCCGGTCAACCCCGTCTACGCCAAGCTGCGCCGGCTCGGCGCCCCCGAACATGCTCTGCGGGTGTCCACGATGCTCGACGGCTCTCACCTCACCGAGGGCCGCATCACCTGGCTCCGCCGCGGGTGGCCTGCGCTCTTCGAAGAACTCGCCACCGTCCTGCCCCGGCTCCGCGAGTACGTGTGACAGATGCTGCTGTGACCATCGAGTAGGTCCGTGCTCGACCCCGCCGTGTCCCGCCCGTCCGCCGTACCCTCATGTGATGACGAGCGGCGTGGTGCTGCGCTGCAAGAGATCAGCGACGAGGACCCCGAGCCGAAGACGACGAGGAGGACGCATGAGCACCACGACCGGCGTGTTCATCCCGTGGCGGGTGATCGACCAGCTCGGGCCGCGTGAGCTGCCCGCAGCGATCGTGCTGTGCACGATCGCCGACCTCGGGGACGCGAACGGCTGGGTGTCCACCAGCGTGCGTCAGATGGCCCTCGACACCCACCTGTCCGACCCGCAGGTGCGCCGGGCGTTCGACCTGCTCGTGGAGATCGGGGCGCTCGAGCGGCGCACCGGGGCTGGCCTCGGCCGGTACGCGTACTCCTTCCGGGTCAGCAGTTCTGCGGCATAGAGTGCGAGCAGTCTGAGTAGCCCGAGTCTCCCGGCGGGGCGCCACCGCCAGTGCTGTTGAGGCCGCCGAGGATCATGCCGACGACCATTGCACCGATCCAGAAGATGCCGATGGCGGCCAGGATGAGCGTCCACACTTGCTTGGCCCGCGAGGGGGCCGATTCCGGCTCGACGGCGTCGTACACCCGCGGTCGGGAAGCGAGCACGGCGTCCGCGGCTGCGCGCACAGACGCGTTCCGCGGCTCGTCCGCGCCAGGAGAGTACTTGCCGGTGCGATCGAAGTGCTCGAGGTACGCGCTGGCCGTGGCCGGCGCCGGCGGCGCGGCCTTGACAGGGCGTACCTGGGCGGGCACCTGCCAGTCCTCCGAGGACGGCCTCGCTTTCCACGCCCCGTGCTCCGGGTGCTGCTTCGTCACTGGGCGCCGCCTCTCACGCTGCCGGAGCGAAGACGACTTGCGATCCGCCGCCCTCGCCCTCCCGGATAACGAGGGTCCAGCCATTCCACGTGCGGGTGACGTCGCCAGGGCTCTCCTGCCACTCGGTGAGCGCGGCGTCGAGCTCACCGTCGTCGAACGCGGATGTCAGGCCGGTGTCGATCGCGACGCACCGGGCCGCCTGGTAGGCGTCCTTCGAGAAGGACTCGGTGGCGTCCGAGCCCACGGTGAAGGTGATCGCCTCCGGTGTGACGACGGCGGTCTGCTCCCACACGGGGCCGCCGTCGCACGAGGCCTCCACGCGGAGCGTCTCGGGGACCTGCTCGAGGGACGTCACGGCAGGCGCCGCCTCGGCCGTGTCGTTGGCCGAGGCAGTGACCGAGTAGGTCGCGGCCGCGCCGGCGACACCGCCGACGACGAAGCACCCTACGGCCGTCAAGACGAGCGGGAGCACGTGCGAGTGACGCGCGGGCCGGGCGGGGCTGGTGGTCACGGGTATCTCCACGGAGGTCAAGGTACGACGCGCCGTCGTCGGAGGCGTCCCTGCGACCGGGTGAACCCGGGCGCGGGTCCGCCCGTGCCTAGTGGTACCCACCGACGACGCCCGCCCGCCGCTCGGCTCCAGATCGTCCGCCGGAACAGTTTTCCGCGGGACAGCGGGACCCCATGCCCGCTGTCCCAGCGACAACGGGGCGGAGAACGGGCCGATTCCGTGGGTGGCCAGCGGTAACGTCGGGGACACCAATCACCTGGTGGCCTGACCAGCCACCCTGACACCCCGCCGGAGGGGACCATGCACCGCACATCCGCGCTCAGGCTGCAGAACTCGAACATGGAGCACCTGTCGAGCCTTGTCCGCTGGGCCACGATCGCCGAGATGCGCACTGCGGCGTCGCTCATCGCACTCGCCGTCCGCGAGGCACACCCCACCGCCACGCACGTGCACCTCGAGGGATCCGACCAGGGCGACTGGCTGAGCGCGTCGGCGTGGGCCGACGCCACGGGGGAACGGGCCGACTTCGACCTGCAGATCGACGAGGACGTGCACGACGCTGCCATCCACCTCTACACCGCGCACATCGGCCCCCAGGGCGGCTACGGCGCGGTCTCGACCAAGGCCCTGTGCGCCCTCGACGCCCGGTGCGGCACCTACCTGCTGACGATCGACGAGGCAGCAGAGATCGACGCCTACCCGCCGATCCTCGACGAGGCGGCCCGAATGGTGCCCATCCGCCTCTGAACCCTGCCTGGCTTCACACCACCACCCCGGCAGCCTGACCAGCCGCCCCGAACACGGAGGACCAACCGTGACCACCAACATCGACGTGACCATCAGGCAGGTCGACGACGCCACGGCGCTCGCGGACATCATGTACGCCTCGATCCGGGCCGCCATGCACGCCGCGGCTCGCGTCATCGCGAGAGCCGCCCGTGACGCCCACCCCGACGCCGTCCGGGTGCTCCTGGACCGTGTGCACGGTGACGGACCGTGGCTGGAGGTGATCGGCTGGGATCGCGGGCACGGACGCGTCGAGTCGATCGCCATCTCGGCGGCGGCCGAGCGGATGGCCACCCACCTGCGCGTCGAGACGATCGGCACCAACCCGTTGTGCGGCGTCGTCGACGGGCTGTGGCACGAGCGCAGCATCCGCTACCTGCTCGACATCGACCGCGTCCTGGCCGCCGAGCCCACCAGCCCGATCGAACTCGTCATCGTGCGCGACCCGGACGGCGGCACGTACACCAACGTCGGGGCCTTCGGGGCCCCTGTGCCGGACCGGCTGGTGTCCGAATGCGTGGTCGACGCGGGAGCCGGGTTCGAGTGGGACAGCTGGGTCGAGCACCGAGACGCCGAGCTCGCCGCTGCTTCCCCGCGCATGCGGGCCCTGGTCGCGCACGCCTTCGCCGACCCGCCCGGGGGAAAGTACGTCGAGGGGCGCGAGGGACGGGACTGGCTAGATGGCACCGTTGCCTGATCGCTCGGTGAGGCAGCGTTTCGCAGGCTTCAGCGGAGCCGGGGCCCTGTGGTTCGCGGCGTGCCACGGCATCTGAGCCAGTCTGTCGGTCTCAGGGCGGGGCCTGGCGGGCCGCGGGCGGGACCGTCATGCGGCGCGGGTGCCCCCGTGAGAGCCTCCAAAAGAGGAGGTCACGATGATGAGGACCGCCCGCGCGACGATCGCGCTGCTCACGACCCTTGGTGCCGCCATAGGACTGACCGCATGCTCCGAGGACAGCCCCGAGCCGGAGTCGGCCACCACAGCCACCGCCGAGACGCCTGCCGAAGGGGACGTGCCCGTCGAAGGGGACGGGGAGTACGACGGGGAACCGCCCGGGGGAGGCGACGAGGCTGTCGACACCGACGACCCGTATTACGTCCCCGAGCCGCCGTGGGAACCGGGCGAGTTCGAGGCCTACGCGCCCTCCGGCGGGGTCATCACCATGCAGATCCCCGCGGAGGAACCCCCGGAAGACCTCGAGAACCTGCGCAAGGAGATGGGCGGCGATCCCGTGGCCTACATCAGCGCCGACATCGATAACCGGGACGGGGAGAGCTACGTGAACATGTACGAGCTCAACCTGTACGACCCCGCCGGGAAAAAATACACGTTCACCGCGGTGAGCGAGGCGATCAGCGAGTGGTCCGACAACCTTGGGGAGTCGAACGAGGACGTCGAGCTCTACAACGAGGGGATCGAGCTCTCCGAGAAGTACCCCGAGGGCGTCGACCCGTCTGAACGCGCCACGATGATCCTGACCGGCGAGAAGGTCCCCGATCAGATCGCCAACATCACGCTGTACGCCGAGGGCGGGATCGGCGGCGAGACGGGCGCATACCCCGTCGCCCCTTGACCGCCTAGGGCTCCACACCTCTGCGGGGGCAGGCACCCCATGCCGCCGGCCCCCGGGACCAAACACCGCCCCGACGTCGGTTGATGCCGGTAGCGTGGACGACACCAACCCCGGCGGGCTGACCACCCGCTCCGAAGCGAGCTCGAGGTGTTTCCCATGGCAGAGCTGTGGCTGTACAGGCACGTGGACCAGGCCAAGCGTGGCGAGCTGCTGCGCGATGTGCGAGAGGGCCGGCTGGCGTCCTACGGCGCCCGGTTCGGCGAGACGTTCGGCGCGTTCATGTACCTGGTGGACCTCCACCTGCGGCGCCGGTACGGCGTCACGCACGCCGACCTGGCCGACTTCGACTGGCGCACCGAGCACGACACCGGCAGCTCGCCCATGGATGCCGCTCACGAGGCCCTGGTGGCGGAGGACCTGCTCCCGCCCGGCCTCCGCTGAGCCCACGTCACGAGCAGAGGAGCGGCCCCGTGCCCGAGTACCAGTTCACCGTCACCGAGACGACCCAGCACACCGTCATCACGACCCGCGCCACCCTCGAGGAAGCGAAGGACGCGTACCTCGAGGGCACCGCGCGGTCCGTCGACTACGCGGTCACCGAACGCGCCTGGACCGACATCACCGCCGACGGCCGCCCTATCGACGACACCGCCGACCCCGACGCCGGACACCCCGACCACCAGGGCATGGAGTACCAGCAGTTCCTGCGCGACCAGGCGGGGGACTGACGTGCTCCACGAACCCACCATCCCCGGACCCACCGAGGTCGTCGTCTTCCAGTGGTCCACCCAGCACGGCCACTGCGTCGAGTGTGGCCTGCCCGCAGCGTTCTTCCGACTCGACGCCTACGGACCCGGCAAGCACATGCGCGCCTGCTCCGTGTGCGCCGCGAACGCCGCCGCCGACGGCGAAGCCATCGCCCGCATCGACGAACACCCGTAGGACACACTCGCGCCCCGCCGGCCAACGTCCGGCAGGGCGCCCTCGAGCTCGAGGAAGCCCCGCCCCTGGACGGGTACCCCATGCCGCCCGTCCAGGGGACTTCGCGCCCTCATACGCCGGTGTCGGCGGGTAGCGTCATGAACACCAACCACCCGGTGGCCTGACCAGCCACCTTGAAGCCCCCGGAGGGGTCATGACGACTGCTACCCGTACCCGTGCCCAGGACTCGACGACGACCGCCAAGGCAGCCGAACGAGAGGCCCGCCTCGCCGAGGTGCGCGAGCGGCTCGACGATGCCGTGAGCGCCCTCGTGACCGGCGACGACTGGGCCCGCGCGATGCGGTTCGCGGCTCGGTTCCGCAGCCGCTCGTTCAACAACACGTTGCTGATCTGGATGCAGCACGCCGCCGCGTACGAGGCGGGCCAGACCACCGTGCCCGAACCGACCTACGTCGCCGGGTTCCAGCAGTGGAAGGCCCTCGGCCGGCACGTGAGCAAGGGCATGCGCGGGTACCAGATCCTCGCGCCCGTCACCGCACGATTCGCCAGCGCGAACCCGAAGGACCCCGCGTCCTGGTACCGCCTGACCAAGGGCACCAAGCCCACCCCGGGGGAGACGGTGCGCTCGCGGATGATCGGCACCCGCGTGGCGTACGTCTGGGACGTCTCCGCCACCGAGGGCGCCCCGCTGCCCGAGCAGCCCCGCCCCCAGCTCCTGCAGGGCGAAGCCCCCGCCGGGCTCTGGGACGGCCTCGCCGTCCAGGTCGCCGCGCACGGCTACACCCTCCACGACGCCGCCAGCGCCGCCGAGATCCACGGTGCCAACGGCGTCACCAACTACGTGCACAAGACCGTGCACGTGCGCGCCGACATGGACGACGCCGCCCGCGTGAAGACCCTCACCCACGAACTCGCCCACGTGCTGCAGGGAGCCACCCGCGACGACGTCAACGGCACCCTCACCGACGCCCCCCGCCACCGCGGGATCGCCGAAGTCGAAGCCGAGTCCGTCGCCCTCATGGTCGGCGCCGCCCACGACCTGGACACCACCGGTTACACCGTCCCCTACGTCGCCGGATGGGCCGCCAGCACCAACACCGACCCCGCAGAAGTCGTGCGCTCCACCGCCGAGCGCGTACGCACCATGACCCTGCAGATCCTCGCCGAGCTCGACACCGACCAGACCCCCACCGGCACCCCCGAGCCCCCGGCCTGACCGCACACGCCCCGCCCGACACCGCGGCGCTCGCGGCACGGGCGGGCCTGATCTGGGCCCCCCCGGATCAGGGCACCCCATGCCCCCTGATCCGGGGCCGATCGGGCCGCCAGCGTCGGCGGCAGCCGGTAGTGTCATGAGCACCAACCACCCGGTGGCCTGACCAGCCACCTTGAAACCCGCGAGGCATCCCATGGAACTTCCCGTCGGCACGCTGCAGATCGACTTCACCACCCGCTGTGCCAAGACCGGCACCGGTCGGCACCTGACCACTGGCCTCGACCTCAACCTCACCCGCCGCACCCTGGTGGGCGCCCGTGTCGTCGACCACGCCGAGAACGTCGCCGGGCCCGGCTCCGGCAGCAGCCTCGGGTACATCGACTGCGGCTGCTACTCGCCCGACGTCTTCGCCGCCGCCGACCAGGTGCTCGCCCGCCGAGGCTTCACCCGCACCGGCGACTACCGGCAGGCCGAGGACAGGTTCTGGCAGGCCGTCGTCGTGCGGACGGAGGTCTGAGCATGGACGCCACCGACCTGATCCTGCGCGTGCGACCCAGCACCACCACGCGGCTCCTGACAGGCGCCGACCACCCGCACCCCGGCATGGAACTGTCCGCATGGACGCCGATCGTCGTGGACGACCCAGACTCGCCCATCCCGGCGCTCGACCCTCCGGCGTGGGCAGGCTCCGCCGGAGGGGCTGGCGTCGCGCTCGCCCCGGGGGAGTACCGCGCCCGACTCGACGACTTCGCCGGCCCGATCCCCGCCGACATGCTGGCCGCCGCGGAACTCCCGTGGAACGCTGCCCTCGCGGCCGCCGGCTCCAACGGCCTGCACCGTGACGAGCACGGGCAGACGCACACGGCCACGCGCGAGCTGCACGCAGACGAGGCCGGGCGTCCCTCCTACTGGCGGGCGGTGTGCTCGTGCGGCTGGAAGTCGGACTTCCACTACGGCTACGGCGAGCCCTTCGTCGACGTCGCGTGGAACGCCGCCCGCGCCTGGCTCCAGCACCTCCCCGCCTGAAGCGACCGCGGCCGGTGCGGGGGACTCTGCCCCCACACCAGCCGCGGCGGGCCCCTCGCCGCTGCTAGCGTCGAAGACACCAACCACACGGTGGCCCGACCAGTCACCTTGAAGCCCCACCACGCGTGAGGGAGCAAGCCATGGACACCACGACGCGACCCACCATGACGGAGACCGCGCTCGCCCGCGCGAACGTCGAGACCGTCACCGACGAGACCATGATCTCCGCGCTCCGCGAGCAGGCCCGATACGCCTACCCGGACGAGCGCGCGCACCGCGACGGCCTCACCACCACCTACATCTACGCAGACGGCCCCGACATGATCGCCAGGGTGCTCCCGGGCACATACATCCTCGAAGAGACCCAGCACGGACTGACCGCCTGCTACCGCTTCACCGACCGCTACGACGCCTACGACGTCGTCGTCGCACGCAGCCTCGACGCCCAGCTCGACGACGCCCGGACGCACCCCTAGACACCCTGGTGGGTTGGCTGGCCGGCGGCGGGCACGCCCTGGTCACCCACCGGGCTCCAATCGCACCTCACCTGCTCGCCTCTGGCGGTTTTCGGACAT